>JAZUMX010000436.1:0-1929 GCA_045603865.1 Thermoguttaceae bacterium | reverse complement strand
GTCCATTTTTTTATTCCTCCTCAGCGCGGCGCTCGTCTGCGGAATCTGGTACTTGAAGAATGCGATTCTGCTGGGAAATCCGGTTTATCCGCTGTGTTCCAAACTGTTTGGAAGCGAATTCCCCGCCGGCTTTTCGGCTGAGTCGTACGCCAGATGGCAAACCGTTCACGCGCCGCACGGCTGGAATTGGTCGGCGATTGTCAAACCGATTACCGGATTCTTGTTCTCTTCCATGGACGCCAGCCCCCTGCTTCTGCCTGCGTTGATATGCTGTTTATTGTTCTGGAAACAAACTCCAAAACAGGCTCGCTGGTCGCTGATATATTGTGGTCTGTTTCTGGTTGCTTGGCTTGTAACAACCCACAGAATTGAACGGTTTCTTTTACCCGTTGTTCCGTTTGTCGCCTTTGCTGGCAGCGCCGCTTTTGAAACGCTTTTATCCGGTTGTTCAGTCTGGAAAGGACGCATTTTCAAAGGCGTTTTGGCTCTCGGTGTTGTCTATTCCTGTCTGGTTTTAGCGATTCCATTTCCGGGCGGAATGTCTGGAGTGTTAGAGGACGTCAACGTTTTACGCGCTTCTTCCATGAGATTGGGCGAGGGCTTAACGCAGCTGGTAACGCTGAAATCTGAAGAACTGCTCAAGATGAAGAATTCCAACGATCGAGTTTTGCTTGTCGGCGACGCTGCGGTTTTCGACTGTCCGTTTCCCATAGAATACGCAGTCTGCTTTAATTCAGACGACTTTTTAGACAACGTTACAATCAAGCTCAAAGAAAACAATCCGCCGCAGGCTGTCGTTGTGAATTTAAGCGAGATCGCCCGATACCAAAATACAGAGTACGGGTACAGTTCAAAAATAAAAGCGGTCTTGGAATTATTGGATAATTCAGACCGCTTTACACAGATTTACCGTTCAGACAGCGTAATTATTTACGAACGGGGAAAATAAGAAGCTTCTAGCTATTAGCTCCTAGCCATTAGCTTTGTTATTAGTAGTCCTTAGCGTTAACATTTAAAGCTGGAATCTGTAAAAACAAAGCTAGAAGCTAGTAGCTAGGGGCTAGTAGCTTTATTTATTCGCGTCAATAATTTCCTGAAGCTTTTTCGCCGTTCGGTTATCGTTCTTTTTCCTGGCAACGCCAAGCCATTTCTCTGCAGCGGAAACGACTGCCTTTTTCTGGTTTTCGGGCCAGGCGTTGGGCTTGCAGGACAAGAGAACGTCAACGCCTTCGTTGTAGGAATCGACGTTGTTAAACGCTTTCGATTTAAGCTCGATCGCTTTCATCGCAACTTCGATATCCTGAGCGTCCGTTGCCAGATTGCGCGCTTTGGTTAAAGCGGCGTAATGATCGGCGGGCGACTGAGAAGCCGAATCGTCCATGAGCTTTTGAGCCAAAGCGACTCTGCTGGCGGAATCGCCAGACTTGAGTGCGTCTGCGTTGTCCGCGTCGATTTTGGCTTCCGCCGTCATGAGTTCGGACTCCCTCGGAACGTCTAATTTAGAGGGTTTAGCCAATTTGGGTTCTTCCGCCTTTGGCTGTTCCGCTGCTGGAGCGGGTTCCGTCTTTGGCTGTTCCGCCTCCGGTTTGGGTTCTTCCGCCTTGGGCTGTTCTGCTGCTGGAGCGGGTTCTTCCGCCTTGGGCTGTTCCGCAACCGGAGCGGGTTCTTCCGCCTTTGGTTGTTCTACTGCGGGTTGAGGCTGTTCGACCGCCGGGGCGGGCTGTTCCTCAATTGCAGGAGTTTCGCCATTCGGAGCTGTATTTTCAATAACCAGTTCTTCTGCGATATTGTCGTAACTGACGTCTTCCGGAGTGGGACCGGGAGCCGGTTGAATAGCAGGTTGAACGTTATTCTCAACTGCTGGTTGAACGTTCTCGACCGCTGGCTGAACGTTCTCGACAACAGCGGGTTTGTCAGCGTCGAAAATGG
>JAZUMX010000435.1:0-8854 GCA_045603865.1 Thermoguttaceae bacterium | reverse complement strand
TGGACTCCGCCCTCGGAGTCCTTCTTGACGGCAAAGCCGTCAAGCCTTTTCCTGTTGCGGATTTCATCCGCGATCCAGTAAGGTTTTCGGCTACGTCTTAGGTTGTCAGCGGGTCTGTGAGGCTTCGGCGGACGACACGTCCGCGAACCAGCGGGTCTGACGGGCTTTCCACGTTCGGAAGGTTTTTGAAGGCTTCCGCCGCAAGCGAAATTGGGCGTGTACTGATTACACTACCAGAATTTATACCACGGCTTAGGATTGGATAGCCTTTCGTGTCGTTTGCTGTCCATGGTTTCAGGTTCCAAATCTTCTTTGTCGATTTTAACCGCTGGGGCTTCGGACATCGGCGTCTCTCCCGCGATTTTCATGTCTTCATCTGAAACAGGCGGTTCCAGCTCGTTATCAGCGTTTGAATCCAGGTCTGAAGCGTCTGACGGTTTTGAAGACCCTTTATTCTGATAGAATCGCTCTCCTTTGGGGACGGCGTTAACCAAAACTTTACACGTAATACACCCGGTGGAAACGCCGTTTTGAATCATTTCGACAACGTCCGGATACGTAGCGCCCAAGTCGGCAACGGTCTTTATGACCTCTGCCATATCGGTGGAAATGGTTCGCTTTTGATCCGGCTCGTCAATCGAGAATTTCGAGACTTCAATCTTGTCGTCGCCGTCGGATTTAAGCATGATGTTTTTCCCGACGTCCAGCAGCAACGGCGTGTTCATCTTGATGTCTCTGCCGAAGAGGGTGATTTCCGGTCTGGTATCTTTGGTAATGTGAATCAGGTTTGGCGGGTCGCTTTCGATGTAATGCAGCGTGAACTCGTCTTTTCCGACCGTAATTCCACGAGCGATGGGATCGTTTGGACGCATATACCACAAAGCGCGGAAAGAACTGTATCGGGTTTCAAAACTGCCGGACCGCATCAGGTCAAGCAGAACTTCGTAAGAGTTTATGTCGTCCAGAGCCGCCAACGCGCCCAAGGCGGGACCGCGCATGGCGTCTTCTTCTTTGGCGATTTTTGCCAGAACGGGAGCGCAGTCGCTTTGATCCAAAAAGGCAAGCGCTTCAGCAGAATAAAACTGCACTTGAACGTCTGACGACTTCATGCCTTCGCGAAGGATTTCCAGCACGTCGTTTTGCGGTCCAAGAGCTTCCAGTTCCAACGCGGCGTACGACGACGTAAACGGGTCTTTAAGGCGAATGCGAAGTTCTTCCAGACGGTTTAGACGCACCTGCTCGGAATCAATCAGAGCAATGGAACGAACGACGGACATATATCGATAGACGTTGTTTTTGTATCGCGGATGAACGTATAATTCGATATAGCGATTGTCCTTTGCTTTTGCAACGCCGGCAGTGGCGCCCCCGCGTCCGGTAACGTGGAATCGGCGGTTGATGGCTTTCTGAATCAGGTCGGCGTATTTGACCATAATGACTTTGTCTTCGTTGGGCAGAATTAGACCCAGATTTCGGCTTTTTTGAACGGTTCCGCCGCCGAGGACAATTCCTCCCAGCTGCGACTGAGCGTCTTTTTTAGGATCGCCAATTCGAGGGGGCGTCATGATTGAACCGTACGCCGTTGCCATGACGTCGCCGCTTCGGATCGTATCGTCGAAAACCGCCATTTTTCGGAGATCTGTTTCCATGAGCCAGCCGCCGCGCAAAGACGTTGTTTCAGACCGGGTTGGCGTTTGCACTTCAATATCAATGCGCTGTCCTTTTTGCGCTCCTGGAGGGATCATGGCGCGAACTAAAACCATAGACGTTTTTTTAGACGCCATCATAACCGTCGGTTCCTGAACCCCGCGTTTTTTAAGGTCGCGATACAGCATCTGGCGGAACTTTGTCATGGGCGGGTCGGATCCGGTATCGTCTAAACCAGTAGCAATCGCAACGCCTTCAACGCGAACGGAATCCAGACCCCACGGACGCGCGATATCGCCAACCAGACGCGGTTTTTCCGGCGCGCTGTAGCCCGATTTTTTGTCTGGACTTTGCGAGCGAACGCTGGAGTTCGTCCACAAACTGCAGCTTGCAAGCAAGAGCATAGGTATAACGATTATAGTAAATATCGCTTGTTTCATATTCGATATTATGCTTGTAAAAATAATTATATTGTAAGTGCGGATTTTAACGTAAATGCAGAATACTTTATTTATAATGATTTGTCAAGACTGCTTTTTCGCGTTAGGCAATCTGTATCACGGGCAAGAAATCTTTTAAGAAAAACTGTCCTGATTTCCCGAAAAAAGGGACATGAAACCAAACCAAAACAGAATCATAGCCGTTATACTGATGGCTGTGTTGGGAGCAGCGCCATGCTCTCTCCCTGCGCAAGCGCAAATGCAGTATCGTCAAAGCGTTAGACGCGCTGAAAGCCAATCGTCAACGCAATCAAATTCTTTTAAGGCGCCTCAAGCCCTGACGGACGCTGCGTCAGACAGGGGAACTCGACAATACGTCAGTTCAGAATTGCAGGCGCTGCAAGGCTTGTCTCGGGACGACGCTCTTCGTCTTCAAAGCGTTTTAATGAACGTAACCGTCTTTCGTCGGCTGCCTGTTTATCAGGTTGAATCTGATAAAAGCATGGTCATGTTTATGGTCAACCACCCAGACGCCGTCGTCAACATTTGGGAAAAGATGGGAATCAGCCAGATTTCCGTCCGGGAACGGGGAGACGGGCTGTACGAAGTCTCCGACATTGCGGGCACGTCCGGCTGGATGAAACGGCTTTGGGTTGGCGAAAACGCAATTTTGTACTATCTGGAAGGCAGTTATACTGGTTCTCTTTTGAAAAACGACATTCGAGGAAAAGCCCTGGTTTTAGCCAGATTTTCTGTATCAAAAAACTCAGAAGGGTCAGAAATATTGACGTGTTACGTCGATACGTTTTTGAGTCTGGAGCAGAAATCCGTGGATTTAGGCGTTCGACTCCTGTTTCCGATGCTGGGCAAGGTTGCAGACAACAATCTGGAACAGACGCTGGCGTTTGTCCGCTGGTATTCTGACGGCTGTAAGAGTTCTCCGGCTCTGCTTTCCTCATACGCAATGGAGCTGAAAAACATTCGATTGGAAACGCGTCAGGAGTTGGCGCGTCAGACGCAGCTGATGGCTGCCAGATACGGCGGAACCAATCCCGAGTTCGTTGTTCAGAATTCAAAACCGGAGCCGGTCGGTTACTCGGCGTTTCAGCAAGAGCAGCCTGATCAAACGTATTACGTTCCACAAAACGTCCCTAAAAGCAGCGTGTCTCAACCCACTCCCGTTCGAGTTGGATACCCGCCTGTGGGAAACGACACGTATCAATCTCTGGAAATATTTGACGACGAAGAGTATTGAACTGCGAACAATGGGAAGTTATACTGAAACGACTTGAGTTTGTCCGATGTTAAGCCTCTAGCTTCTAGCTATTAGCTTGATAAACCTGATTCGTGCTTTATCGCAAGAAACAGGGATAACCAGGCTAGCGGCTAGTAGCTAGGAGCTAATAGCTCATTTTTCGGGAAATTTCAAGTAGAACAAGTATATTTACAATAGCTTCCCATTTTTGTATAATAGTTCTGATAAAAAATAAAAGCGACATTTATTATTCTAAAAATATCGCTATCTATCTTTACAACTAATTCTGATTTGATATAATTATATTGTCGTTTTTTGGAATTGCGATTGGGTCAAACTGAGATAGAATTCTTTACCATCGTTAATTTCAAAAGGGTATATTATCCTTTGAGTTGTTATACTTCGTTGGAGGTATTATGAAGTTTCGACAGGCTTTTATCTGTTTGAGTGTTGCTTTTGTGTTACTGAGCGCAGGCTGCGAAAAGCCCGCAGCCGACGCGCCCGTGAAAATGTCGGATATTAAAATTGTCGTTGAGCCTGCTGTCGCAACTCAACAGGACGTGCAGCTCAAAGTGTCTTATACCGGTCAGATCGTTCCCGTTTCTCAAGTTAACATTGTTCCCCGAATTCGCGGGTATCTCGAAGCCGTCAAATATTTGGACGGGTCAATCGTAGAAAAGGGTCAGCTGTTGTTTACGATTCAGGATTTTGATTACAAAATTGCAGTTGAAAAAGCCAACGCTGAAATGGTGGCTGCGAAAGCCAAAGAGATTTCCGCACGCGCAACTTACGAAAGCGCCGTAAAGACAAACGAAAAAGTTGCTGGTTCCGTATCGGAAAACGACCTTATCAAATATAAATCGTCATGGCAGGAGGCATACGCTGATTTCAAATTGAAAAAGTCTCAATACGACTATAATATTCAGCAGCTGTCGTACACCAAGATTTATTCTCCCATTAAAGGCAAAATTTCCAAAACGAATTTTACTCCTGGAGAACTTCTGGACGGAAGTGGGGGAAATCCGCCTGTTCTTTGTTCAGTCATGAGCATGGACCCGATTTATGTTGAATTCCAAATTCCCGACCGCGATTTCGACAAAGCTCTCGAAGAATCTCAAGAATATTTCAAACAACACCCCGAACTTGGTACAGGCAAGGCGCCCGCACAACCGCAGCAACCTGTAACTCACACAGCAAATTATCCGCCAGAAGAAAACGCTCCGGCATTGCCTGCTGATGCAAATACCGCTGCTGCCGCGCCTGGCGTCAACGAAGCAGCTGCGGCTCAACCCGATAGCCAGCATACTCCCGCAAACGTCCCTGCTCCAGCTGCGGCTCAACCAAAACTCCCGCAAGCTCCTGCAAACGTCCCTGCTGATGGGCAAGCTGTCAATCCGATTACGCAGCTCAATCAAGAGGTTTCAACAGTCGAAAAGTCTGTAGAAGAAAAATTGGCTCAGCCGTTTATTCCCAAAGACGAGGATATTGCTCCGTCGGCTGTTCTTGAAGATAATGCCGCATACATGAAAGGCGACCAAAAAAGCGACGACATTATTCCGTTTGAACTGGTTTTGTCCGACGTTCCAGGCGCAAAGGTGTACAAAGGAAGATTAAATTACAACGACAACGCGATTGACGTTTCAACTGGTACAATGACCATTCGCGGCGTGTTGGCAAATCCAACCTATGAACTCTATCCCGGGCACATTTGTACAGTTCGACTTGAAGCCAAAGAGAAGAAAGGCGTTGTTGTTATTGAAGAACGAGCTATTATCGACGACTTGTCTGCAAAATTTGTTTGGGTTGTGGACGAGAACAGCGTTGCTCATAAACGATATGTTGAAGTCGAAGAATCGTTCGAACATGGAACGAAGCGAATTCTGGCTCCGTACAGTGAGGAAGAAGTCATTACCTCAAGCGGCGAGAAAGCTGTGAAGAAAACCGGGCTTCAGCCGGGTGAAACGTATATCGTTGAAGGATTCCAGAAAGTCCGCGAAGGCATGACCGTAACGCTAAAACAAAAATAATATCGTACACTCATTACTTTCCATACAACCATGTTTTCGAAATTTTTTATCGACAGACCGATTTTCGCGACGGTTGTTTCGTCGCTGATTCTCATCGCCGGGTTTGTTACAATGCTGCAGCTGCCCATTGAGCAGTTTCCCGACATTGTTCCCCCGTCAGTTACTGTATCATGCAGTTATTCGGGGGCGGACGCGCAGACGTTGGCAGAATCAATTGCCATTCCGATTGAAAAAGAGGTCAACGGCGTTGACAATATGCTCTATATGACGTCAACCAGCTCCAATACGGGTTCGTATTCGTTAAACGTTTATTTTTCCATCGGAACGAACCCGGACATTAACACGGTTAACGTCATGAACCGCGTCAATCTGGCTCAGCCGCGGTTACCTCAGGACGTTCGTCAAACTGGAGTTACCGTCAGTAAAAGATCAACCAACATTTTAGGTTTCTATTCGTTCCAGCTTAGCGACACCGCCGCTCAAACGAAGGATAAAACCTACCTTTCCAACTACGTTTCGATTAATATCAAAGACGCCTTGGCGCGAATTCATGGCGTTGGAAGCGCCGAATTGATGGACGCGCGCGATTACTCTATGCGAATCTGGCTTGATCCGGATGTTCTGGCTCAACGCAACGTGTCAATCAATGAAATCGCCAACATCCTTTTAGAACAAAACGTTCAGGTTGCAGCAGGAAGCATTGGCGGCGAACCGGCTCCGAAAGGTCAGCTGATGACCCTGTCGCTTTCAACCAAAGGGCGCCTTCAGACGGTTGAGGAGTTTAAGGATTTGGTTGTCCGCACCAGCAAAGACGGGCGAGCGCTCAAACTCAAAGACGTCGCTCGAATCGAACTGGACAGTCAAACGTATAACAACGGTTCTTTTAACATGGCTTTTAATTCCGGAGAAAATGCTGGTTCCGGAGAAAAAGCTGGTGAAAATGGCGCTCAAACCGAGAATCAAGCCAAACCTGATTTCCAGCCTAAATACCGCGAAGCGGCAACGATTGCCATCTATGCCGCTCCGGGAGCCAATGTCATGCAGGTGGCTGAAGACGTCCGAACGGAACTTGAAAACCGCAAGGAGGAATTTGAGTCCGCTGGCATTGAGTATATTAACGCGTACGACTCAACAATGTTTATTAAGGCTTCGTTGGATGAAGTTCAAGAAACGCTTTATTTAACGGTTGCAATTGTTGTTGCAGTTGTATTCGTTTTCCTTCAGGACTGGCGAGCGGCGCTTATTCCGTCGCTGACAATTCCGGTTTCTCTGGTAGGCACGTTTTTCATGATGGGGCTGTTCGGGTTTACGATTAACACGCTGACCCTGTTCGGGCTTTGCCTTGTCATCGGCATCGTTGTTGACGACGCCATTGTCGTTGTAGAGAACTGTCAGCGTTTGCTGGACGAAGAAGACCTCAATCCGCACGACGCCGCGGTCAAATCAATGGAAGAAGTTACCGGACCTGTTATCGCCACAACCTGCGTTTTGATGGCGGTCTTCCTTCCGACGATGTTTATTTCCGGGCTTGTCGGTATTATGTATCAGCAATTCGCGCTGACCATTGCCGGCTCGGTTTTGATTTCCTCGCTGTGCGCTTTGACAATTGCCCCGGCTTTGTGCGCCATTTTGCTAAGAAAATCCAAGCCGGAAGAAAAGAAGTTTATCGGTTTCCGCTGGTTTAATATTTGTTTTAACGGATTTGCTCACGGATATGAAAAAGTCCTTCATTTTCTGACGGTTGCGACGCCTATTACAGTGATATTCTGGATTTGTCTTGTCGCGGCGTTAGTTTGGGGCGTTTCCGTTATGCCACAGGGATTTATTCCCCAGGAAGACCAGGGAACGCTGTTCCTTGACATACGTTTGCCAGACGGGCGTTCTTTACAACAAACAGACATTGTTACAAAAAAAATCAATCAGATACTTCTGAGCAGGTACGCAAATGTTATTAATAACACGCACTATGTCAGCGGTTTTTCCATGGTTGACGGGGCGTATTCAAGCAACGTTTGTATCGGCATCATTTCTCTGAAAAACTGGGAAGAACGAAAAGAACCGGGGCAGGACGCCGAATCGTTAACCCAAAGAATCATGATGGACTGTTACGTGAACGTTCCAGAAGCCAGGGTTCTTGCCTTCTCCCCGCCGCCCATTTCCGGTATCGGAACTTCAGGCGGTTTGGAAGGTCAGCTCATTGACAAAAACGAATCCGGTCTGGACATTCTGTACAACGCGGCTCAAGAGCTGGATCTCCAGGGGCAGAAAAACGGAACGTTCTCTCAAATTACGTCAACGTTCAAACCCACATACCCGCGCCTGTATTTGAATATCGACCGGGAAAAGTGCAAAAAGATGAACGTCAATCTGAATGAACTTTTTGTTTCTCTGTCAGGTTATTTGGGAGGACGTTACATCAACGACTTTAACACATACGGTCGAGTGTTCCAGGTTATTTTGCAGGCGGAAGGCTCGAAACGCGCCGACCGGGACGCCATTCTTTCTCTGCCGGTTATAAACGCAGAGGGGAAAAAACTGCCTTTGGCTTCGGTTGCGACGCTGGAAGAGACCGTTGGTCCGCAGTATATAACCCGATACAACATGTACACGTCAACCGCGCTTATTGGCGCGCTCAACCCGGGCATGAGCACCGGCGTTGGCATGAGCGAAATGAAGCGCATTGCTCATACCGATTTACCGGAAGGATTCGACGTCTTTTGGACAGGCATGGCGTATCAGCAATCTCAGGCTGGAACGTCCATCGCGGTCGTTTTTATGTTGTCGCTTGTCTTCGGGTTCCTCGTTTTGGCGGCGCAGTACGAATCGTGGTCTGCCCCGATTATTATCATCATGGCAGTTCCGCTGGGCGTTTCCGGAGCCGTTTTGGCGGTCTTCCTGCGTGGGCTTGACATCAACCTGTACACCCAAATCGGTTTGATCGTTATGGTCGGCTTGTCAGCGAAGAATGCGATTCTGATTACGGAATTCGCCCGCGATAAATGGATGAAGGAAAATCATACAATTCTGGAGTCCGCGCGACTTTCCGGCCGCCAGCGACTTCGTCCGATTATGATGACGTCGTACGCGTTTATTTTGGGCGTTGTCCCGCTGATGTTTGCTGACGGCGCCGGCGCTCACAGCCGAATCGACATCGGTACAGCGGTCTTCGGCGGCATGCTTGAAGAAACCATGGTCGGCATTCTTGTGTCCCCGGTTCTGTTTATCGTGATTACCACCATCGCCGTTTCGGTAATGGGCGTATTCCGTAAGATTCTCGGAACAGGAACCGCGTCGAGCGCTAAAGCGTCGGAAGCGTAAAATACACGCGACGCCAGATAATATTTTTTCGGAGTGCGGGAGCAAAGCCCCCGCTTTCGTAAAACGATGCGAACAACAAAACACGGTTCTACGCCGAAAAAGCTGGAACCGTTTTAATAAACTCGAGCTGTCGCTCGCTTAAAAAAGCGAGAGTTCCGCTTCACTCC
>JAZUMX010000434.1:0-1552 GCA_045603865.1 Thermoguttaceae bacterium | reverse complement strand
CGGCGGATGACCCGGCATGGGCGGGCGTCCCGACGGTATGCCCGGCGCCATGGGAGAAAAGCCTAACCCAGATAAAGCGCCCGGCGAAGGCAAGCCTGCAGGCGGACGTCCTGAAGGCATGGGCGGCATGGGCGGATTCGGTGGAGGAATGGGCGGCGGACGTCCCAATATGGGAGCGCTCAGCCCGTTGACGCCCCAGATTATCGCCATGCTTCGCAACGACGAAGACGTCGTTTCCGTCGACACCGCTATGCAGTGTTTTGGCGTTCAGTCGGCTCTGGCGGACGAGAACTTTTCCGTCTACGACAGAATTCGTCAAGGCATGGGAACGCCGATGGGGTCGGCTCTGGTCGTGGGAATCAATACGACAGAAAGTCCGTTTAAGCTGGAAGACGGCCGTTGGTTCGACACGGTTATAACAGGCTATCCGAAAGACTCGCAGGACGTTTTGGAATGCGTTGTCGGGTCGTCTGCGATGAAACAAATGCGTCCCATGGGCGACAAAGACAAACGCAAGGCGGAAATCGGCTCGATTGTTCAATTCTACTATAACGGCGTTGAAAACAAGGCGAAAATCGTCGGCGTGTTTCAGCAGGGCATGAGCAGTTCCGCTCCGATTCAGCGCGGCGCTCCCGGCGCAGTTAAAGTCGATACGACCCCAAAACCCGTCCAGATTACTCAGGGCGCAATTTACGTTCCACTCGGAGCTGCGGCAAAACTTGCGGACTGCGACCCGAGAACCGATCTGGTTTATATCAAACTCAAAGAGGGAACGGACGTCAAAGCGTTTCGTAACAAGTACGAGAAAATCTTTGCGGAGAAGGAATCCCCTCTGATCTTCCAGGACGTCAACGACGTGAGAACGGCTCTGACGGAAAACCAGACTGCCAGTTCCATTTTGAAACAGGCGTACGCCAGCATTGGGCTGGTTCTGGTTGCGGCGACGTTTATTATTTTCACGACGCTTTCCATGGGCGTAAACGAACGGACGCGTCAGCTGGCTCTGCTGCGATGCATTGGCGTCAGCAGCGGACAGATTTTCTTCCTCATCATTGGCGAAGCGGTTTTACTGGGCGTTTTAGGCGGAATCGGAGGCTTGGTTGCTGGATACGGTTTGCTCTGGACAAGTCAGGTTTTCAACGGGAACAACTCTGGCGTAACACTCAGCTGGCTTTGCATCGGCTTGACGTTCCTCTGTTCAATCGGCGGGGCGCTGCTGGCTAGTATTATTCCCGCATTCAGAGCGGCGCGTACAAAACCGATTGACGCGCTGCAGGAATCGCAGTTTATCCCGCCCCATAGCTGGGCGTGGCGTTTCGCGGTCGTCGGTTTGATTCTGTCGTCCGTTACCCCGTTGATTGTTTACGGAAACATCGTCTCCGGGGCGTTGCAAAAGACGCTTTACGGCGGGTTGGGGCTGGTTTTGATGTCGATCGGCTTTCTGCTGCTCATTCCAGCGCTGATTATCATTTCCGAGAAAATCTTTACCCCAATCGCCAGCGCGATTTTCGGAATTCCGTCCGTCTTTCTGCACGGACAGCTGACCCGTTCG
>JAZUMX010000433.1:0-4046 GCA_045603865.1 Thermoguttaceae bacterium | reverse complement strand
TGTATATTCGCCTCAACGGTCAGAAGAACCGTCCAACGTCCATGGTTCGGCGTCTGCGATTCCTCAAAGACACGGCTGGCGGCTGCAATCCGGGCTTCGACCCGTTCCGCCGACTCCTCCTGACGTGGAGTCCGTCCGGCAAAACCGAAGACGGAGCGAACCTGCTCAACAGCCACGCCGTCAACATTGCTGCGGACACGTCCCCGACGCATTTCCATCCCCGCGTTCCCGTAACCGGCGGCATGCCGCAGTACGAAATGTATCTCGTTCTCGACCCGGCTGAATACAATCTGGCGACCGGCTCCGACCCGTCCAGCCTGATTCTCTATCCAGATTTGGGGAACCTGACCCGATTCCTTGACATCCCGCTCAAGCCGGGCGACTTCACCTACATCCCGCCAAACACCGGACATCGCGGCATGAACGTGTTCGTCATCGTCATTACCCTGCCGGGATTCAAGCCGCACAACGAGCTGTACCTCGACGCCGACATCAAAGACCGCACCAACGGTCAGTCGCCGTTTAATCCCAAGAGCCTTCTGAAAAAGAACTACGAGAATCTGGACGGGTTTTTGAAGTAATCTTATCTGGGAGGATTCTGGGAGTGGCTGGGAGAATTCTGGGATTTTTCTGGGAAACGATATTTTTTCCCAGCTCCTCCCAGCGGTCTCCCAGAAGTTCCCAGCAATTTCCCCGTTTTAATAAACAATTAACTCTGTTGTTATTTACTAAAAAGTTGTTTTTCTCCCAAAATTTTTAAAAATCTTCGTTTTTTTCTTGCAAGATTCAAAAAAGCTATTATAATATATACAAGTATATTTTAAAAACCATATTTTTAACTTTAACTCAATGCGCCAAACAGGAGCAAATGTTATGAGTAAAAATCGATACGATTTCGTTTTCCGGTTCCGAGTTATCGCGTCCATGCTGACTGTCGGGCTTTTCGCTCTGACAGCCAGCGCTATGGCACAGAATGTAATACGCTACAACGCCGCAGGAGAAGAGACTGCGCCCGGTGCGGACGTCGGCGCGGTTCAGCAATCTGCCGATAATGGCGGACCGGTCGCAGGCGACGTTATCGAGATTTCCGGTACGGCGCCGCAAGCTACAAGTTACGGCAATCCGATTACCAAGTTTACGATTCAATCGGCAACGCCGGGAGTAAAGCAGACGATTAACGCGGGCAACACCCGATTGTACAACTTCAACGACGGCGCTAAAACATACGACATCACGTTGAAGGACTTGGATTTTCAAGGCTATCCAAGCGCCGTTGCGGAAGCTATTGGTCTGTATATGCACACCTCGCCGGCTTGCACGCTGGATATCAAAACCGACAACGTCTCTTTTACCGGATTTCAAGCGTCTACTCATCATGGCGGAGTCTTTGGACTTGACGGTTCTGGAAATCTGAAAATTACTGCGACAAACGGACTCGTTTTTGACAGCAACCGATCCAACGCCAGTACCGGCGGGGCGATTCACGTCAATAGCGGAAGCCTGACAATTACGGCGGATACGCTCACGTTTAAGAACAACTTCGCCAAAACGTACGGCGCGGCAATTAAATCTGCCAGCGCCACGATTACCGCCGGTACGCTTCTGTTTGACGGCAACAACACGTCCAACAACGACGCCGGCGCGATTTACGCTTCCGGCTCTTTTACCATCAATGGCTCAAGCGCAGACGCTGTTACAACGGTCAACAATAACTACACCAAATACAAGGGCGGCGCTATTCGCTGCGACGGAACGCTGACGCTCAAAACCGGGACGTTCAATATCACGAACAACTACAACACAACCTCTTCTGACAAGTACTCCTACGGCGGCGCGATTCACACTGAGTCTATCAATACAGACGCCAAGAAAATCAACTTTGATTCTAACAAGTCCACGTATTACGGCGGCGGACTTTCCGTTAACGGAGGAACGCTCAAAGCCGACACGATTATTTTCAACAAAAACACGTCTGATAACCGCGGCGGCGCGATTTTTACCAACGGCAGTCTGACCATTACCGGCAATACGATTAAATTTACACACAACTTCGCGAACAACTTCGGCGGCGCGATTTTTAACAATAATGGCGACTCTACGCTCACTATTAATGGCAAAGACGTTCTGTTTTCCGGAAACCACATTTCCGCCAACGACAGCGGATCGATTCATGGTGGAAACGTAACTCTCAACGGGATGGACGCCGACTCCGTCTTTACGTTCAAAGAAAACTATTCGAAGTATTACGGCGCCGCGATTAACTCAAACGCAGTGTCGCTCAGCACTGGTACGTTCAAATTCACCGGCAACTACGAAACAGCCAGTAGCGCCTCGTATTCCTACGGCGGCGCGATCAGTTGCACGTCGCTTACAACCAACGCCAAGGAGATTAACTTCGACGGCAACACGTCCAGGTACTACGGCGGCGCAATTGCTCTCAAAGGCACAGGCTCTGGCGCTATAACGCTTCAAGCCGATACGATTATGTTCAACGGTAACAAAGCGGATTATCAAGGCGGCGCGATCTTTGGCAAAACAGTTTCTGTCCGCGGCGAAACGGTCAGTTTTACAAATAATTCAGTTACAGGCTCCGGTAACAGCGCTTGCGGCGGCGCGATTTACTCGTCGTCCGGAGCCGTAACCTTCGGGCAGGCTGGCGACTACGAGGCGGGCTACGGCGTTTACACCTTTTCCGGGAATTCCTGCAATCGTGAAGGCGGCGCGATTTACGCCTCTGGAAACACAACGCTGAACGGAAAATCGTTTACGTTCTCCAACAACACGGCTGAAACCTGGGTTGGCGGCGCGATTCGAGTTTATGCCAGTAACGAACTTAATCTGACCATAAATGGCGAAACGACGTTTACTGGCAATACGGCGGGCGCTGGCGGCGGCGCAGTATATACTCGAGGCGTCGTAACCGCGAATCAGTTCGCAACATTTAAGAATAACGTTTCTGCCAGCTCAGGAGGCGCAATCTACGCTCAAGGCGCTGCATCAATTCAAGGTTCGGTACTGTTTAATAAGGGAGCTGAATTCTCAGGTAATACTGCTGCCACGAATGGCGGAGCTATTTACGCATACGGCAGCGTTACCTTTGCAGGAGATGACTCTGAGGGAACGTTCACAAACAACGTTTCCAATAACGGAGTCGGAAACGACCTGTATCTGGTTAACGCTTCTTCTATTTTGACGTTCCAGGACGCCGGCACGTATTCCTTCGACGGCGGTATTTGCCTGGCGACCGCAGGCGCTCAGACGGTTATCAATCAGGCGCAGGTTACGATAGCCGGTCGAGAAGACGACGATACCAACGTTTATCAGTTGCAAAACGTTTCCATTTCCAACGGCGGCAAGCTGACGGTTGAACTGGACAACATCAATTCCTCAACGGGAACCTTCACGCTCAACGACAGCAGCAGCGTTTTGGAATTCAGAACGGAATCCGCAGACGCCCAACGATTTGACAACACGATTGCCGGCTCTGGAACGATTTTGAAAAACGGCAGCGGCGTTCTCGCTCTGGACGGAACGGACGCCAATCCCATTTCCGCCAATTCCATGACGGTGAATGAAGGCTCTCTTCTGTTCAAAGGATATTATGAAGGCGATTTGACGATTAAAGACGGAACGCTTTTCTCGCCGGGCAACTCCGTTGGAACGCTGACCATGAAAGGCGACTTCGCCGCCGAATCCGGATCCACGCTTCTGTTTGAACAGGACGATACGGGAATCGACCAGCTGATTATTCTGTCCGGCGGAACGATCGACATTGCAGAGGACGCTATTCTGCAACTGGCGATGACCAATCCCGTTCCTGGAGCAACGTACACGATCCTCGAAGCGGAGGACGGACTGCCGAGCGAATACACTTCCATCGATTTCTGGAACAGATTGCTTACGCCTTATAGCGCATATTACTGGAATTTGTCCGTAGATGGCAATGCGGTTTACGCATCAATTGACTCCAACGCCGTTCCTGAACCGTCCACCTGGGCGCTGTTGGTTCTGGGCGCCATGGGCTTGCTGTACTGGCGAAAACGAAA
>JAZUMX010000432.1:0-2647 GCA_045603865.1 Thermoguttaceae bacterium | reverse complement strand
GACAACTTAATAACCTTGTTAGTCTGGTCGTAGTCGACGTTAATGCCTGTGAAGTAATATGACGAAATTGCGTTACTGACGGCTTGGTATGTTGCGTCCGTTGCTGCAGTTCCTGAAATAAGATCAACGGTAAAGGACGTATTAGGCGCCATAGAACTGTCTGGGTCCAACGTCAACAGAATCATAGCGTTTTCTCCAATGACAATATCGCCGTCGACAATCAACTGGTCTGAAACCACGTTGCCGGAAGCGTCAGTTCCAATTTCCATCAGCAGCGTTGCGCCCGGATCCAGGGTAAACGTACCGGTTTCGTACGTCGTTCCAATCGAGTTGCCCGGCGAGAATACCGCGTCTTCGCCAACCGTTATAGACCCGGTAAAATATCCTTTGAAGTCCAGTTCGCCCGCGTTGACGACAAAAGATTCCAGCTTCGTCGGATTGTTGATATCCGGGCTGTCAATCTTCAAAACGCCGTTTCCGTCTTTAACAATCTTGGCGTTTTGAGCGCTATTAACCAGCGCGCCCGTCCATTTAATCGTTTGACCGCTTTCCGGTTCAAATGTAACGGTGGAATTGTCAGCTACGGTTGCAGTAATGTCCGTCGCAGTCCAGCTGGCGCCGTTTGTTGTAAAGACGCCGCCGGAAAGATTGACCGTATGCGCTCCCTCTGCTGTAATGCCGCTGGCGCCCGGAATAATCGTACCGCCGGAAATCTGGATAGCGCCGTTAGCGGAAATTGCGATTCCGCCAGCGTTGAGCGTTCCGCCTGACACGTCAAGCGTTCCTGCGTCGGTTATCGTTGCAGCGGTTACCGTTCCGGCTTCCATTTTGAACGTTGAGCCAGCCTGGGTTTTAATGTTTCCAGCAGTTACAACCGCATCATCGCCGGATATTTCGTAAGAGGAAGCGTTTTGACCCAAAAGAAGTTTATTTGTATAAATCGCTTTTCCTCCGGTCTGTACAACGTAGCAGACGCCTGTATTAATGGTATTAGTATCGTTCATGCAGCCAACAGCGAACCAGTTTGAGTCAACCTGGAAGGTTCCGCCATTGATTTCCAGTTTGGATCCGGCTGCTTTTGCATTCCAGCCCAATCCGGAATTCCCGCCGCGGGCAATGACAGTCGCATTTTCATCGATTATAACGTGGGCTTTGCCTGTCATTGCCATCCAGAATTCGTTTGTGCTGAAATAGCTGTTGTCGGTAAAGGTCATTTCCAGATTGTAATTTTTACCGGAAATCAACCCTGGACCATAGATATTATTATCGGATGCTTTATCGGATCCGCCCCACGTATTGCCGCTGACATTTAGATAGGCGTTATCCTTCATGGTTAACGATGCGTATGCCGCACCGTTGTGCTTTTTTTCTTTATTGCCGCCGAACGTTACGAAATTTCCACTAGTTTCAATTTTGGAATTTCCAGAAATTAAAATAACAGATTCAACGTTGTCGCCATTGCCATAGTTGTATGCCATATTGAGGGCAGTTACAGACAAATGTGAATCGTCTGACATAGTCAAATTGGTTTTGCCGTGCTGGCTCAGACGCAGATCTTTAGCCTGCAGATAGCTGTCGCCGCTCATCTTAATATTAGCTGTACTCTGCTTATTGTCTGTTACGTACAACTGATTCCCATTGGAGATAAACTGTCCGCCAGACAGATTGACAGTCGCGTCTGCATGGTATGAAAAATAGGTTGTGCCTGCAGCCGTAACCTTTCCGCCGGTCTGGTTAAAAACAGCGCCGCTTGTGTCGCCTAATGTAAAATTACCGCTGCTGGTAGTGAGCGTACCGTCATTAACGATCAAGGAACCATTGACGGTAAGGGTATTATATGTCGTATTTCCCCCACCGATTGCAATAGTCGCCCCGGTTGGAGTCGCTCCGCTTAACGTATTGGTTCCACCCATAATAACAGTCTTACCGGTAATGCCGCTGATGGCGTTGGTTCCGTCGAGAACGTATCCGGTTGGATTGTTGAAATCGCCATCCCAGTTGGCGGAGTCGGTCATGGAACCGCTTGCGCCTGGAATCCAGGTTTTAACGCCTGTCGGGGCTGTGTCTCCATAACTGGCGACAACCGCTTTTTGAGTATCACCCATCGAGATGACGGACTTCTGCCAATTTTCGGGAACGACCGTTTGTCCCAAAACCGCGTTGGCGGTTGAATCGTCGGCAAAGTATCCGACAATCATCTGATCGCCAGCGCTGTATGTAACGCCTATCGGAACGGTGATGTTGACCGCTCCGCTGGTCGTGTTGAACGTTCCTGCTGTCGAGTCAATTAAACCGTAAGGCGTAAGATTGATCGCGCCGCCTGCCAGATTAACCGTTCCCGTATTGTTCAACGACGTAACGTTTACCTCGCCGCCGTTGACGTTGAAGGTCGTTCCCGTTTCGGTATTGATTGTCGTAGCGTTGAGAGTCCCCGTACCGGTGACGGTGGTAACGGACGTTCCGGAATTGGTCAGCGTCAGAGCGTTTACCTTGCCGCCGTTGACGTTGAATAGGGATTCGCCTTCGATAGTAATTGTGTCAGCGTTGAACGTTGCAGAATCGTTGACGCTGGTTGCTGATTTCGCTCCGCTCTTAGCTGTAAAGGTTTTTGCTGTAAAGACGCTGTTGTCATTAAGAGTAATTTCAG
>JAZUMX010000431.1:0-4527 GCA_045603865.1 Thermoguttaceae bacterium | reverse complement strand
TTGAACCGCTACGCGGTTCTAGCGGAAGCGCTTCGCGCTACTGTCTATTCCCTATTTCCTTCTTTTCTTCTTATAGTTCGGTTTCTTTTCCGGGAACTGATAATCGAATCCCGGTTCGACCGCGTTAGGATCGTGCGGTTTATACTGGAAGTTTTCTTCTTTGGGAACTCGCGGAGCCGGTTTGGCAAACAGCGTTCTGACGAAAAAGTAAACGATAACCAACGCCATGAGAAGAAGAATCCCGTTGGAAATGACGTTGCTTCTTTCGGATTGTTGAGTTTCATATTTGAGCGCTTTTGGGGCAAACAGCAATGGGGCGAGCTGATAAGCGTGCCCTTTTGCCTCGTCCGCCCGACGATACATCCAGGTATTGAACATAAAACAGGGAACGCTCAAGTCCACGCCAAATCCCGCGCCGTCGCCCGTCTGAACGCCCTCCGGCAATTCCAGAACGTTAATAACCAGCGGGTTGTCGGCAGAATCTGAAGTGAACAAATAAATATTGTAGTATTGCTCAATCCCAAATCTGGCTCTGACGTCGGGAGCATCTACCGGGATTGCAACGATTCGCCGCGCGCGGCCGGTAAGCCAGAACAGGTTTCCTCGCTGGGCGATCGGGTCGTTGAAGAGCGCTTCTACCGGATAGGACTGCCGTTCGACGGTCATTGTGTTGCGCGGGTCGCGCATGTTCCAAACCTCGTCACGCTGGGTAAGAGCCAGCTTTTTGATTTCGGCAAACTTTTTAGGATCTAAAGCGCGCTTGACAGCCGCCAGTTCCTGATAGAAACATTCGCGGTTGCGCTCGTTGAGCGTGCAGTCTGTTGGGTACGGAATCTTTATTCCCTGAAGGGGCTTGGAATCGAGATCGTCAAACAGACCGTAGTCCATGCCGAGATTTCCCAAAGGCGTATCCGGATGCCAGGCAATTCGCGTTGCGATAAAGTACGAATGACGCGGTTTGTCTGCCTGTTTGTCCAGCGGTCCGTACTTGAGAAAAAAGGCGTCTGCGGAGACCGGGTAAGAAACGGCGGCGCCGGTCTTCCACTTTTTAGGTATGACGCTCGTAATAATCAAAACTCGATGTCCGGAATTGAGTTTGACGGCAACGAAATAAAGAGAGTCCATTTCAAACCGGGTTTGCAGTTCCGGAATGAGCGTAACAGATTCAATCGCCTCTGCCGTCCCTTCCAGATGATACAGCGCGCCCCGCTGATCGGTTCGATTAAACGCGCGCAGTTCAAAGGCGATGTCTTTTTTCTCCTCGTCCTGAATGTCTTTTCCGTCCAGCATATCAGCGGCGGCTTGAGAGGATTGCGTCCACGGCAGGATAAAGTCCAGCGGGAATCGTTTGGCTGTATAGATGAGCTGAGCGGTAAAGTTGTTTTGAGCCGGATTCCATGCCTCGCCGTCCTTGAACTGCTCCCATTGAGATTCCGAAACGCCCATCGCTTTCCAAAGCTGATTAAGAGAATCGACCGGTTTAGTCGGTTCTGCATTGGCTTCAGGATCCAAATCCTCTGCCTTCTGGACAACCGGCTCTGTCGGCGTGTTTTCGATTTCCGGCGTAGCGACTTTTTTCTCTTCTTCCGTTTCGCTCAGGTCGGCGACCTCCGGCAACGGTTCCGAATTCTCAGCCGCTTCCGGTGCAACGGGCGCTTCTTCCGGTTGAACAGGCTCTGCAGGCGTTGCTTCGGGTTGAGCGGGCGTAGCTTCGGGTTCCGCAGGAGTTGTTTCTGGTGTAGCGGGCGCGTCTTCCGGCTCCGCAGGAGCGGCTTCGGGCTGAACGGGTTCCGCAGGAGTCGTTTCTGGTTCAGCGGGCTGAGGCTGCGATTCTGGTTGAGCAGGTTGAACGGGCGTAGTTTCCGGTTCTGCTGGAACGGGCGTTGGCGCCTCAACTGCTGCGGTTTCCAGTTCTGGAGCAGGCGACGCAGCATCCTGAGAATTCGCCATCGAATTGAGAACAAAAGCGATTATTGCAGAAAGAGCAATAGCGAAAAACGTTCTGGAAAGAAAGCGGTTGTTCATATTGTTGCGTTTACAATTAAAGGGACATCGAGAAAAAGGACTAACGGTTTACAAAGCCATTTTAACAGCTCAAATGAATTCGTCGATACGTCGATTTTCTCTTTTCTTCTGATTTCAATTAAATTTTTGGCGGTATTTATTGAAAAAACCACAAAAAGAGCCCTGTAATCTCTTTTCGAGAAATCTTTTTTCTGTATAATAAAAGAAGATTGACATGGGCGTCTATTTAATAGACGTTTATTTAAATCATATATTAGTATAGCTGATAATTTTGGAACGAATATCCTTTTCAGGTCCAAAATTTATATAAACAGATTATTTAGTAATATTTATTGTATTTGTTATGAGCAAACACTTTCCTCACGCGTACGTAATTAATGTTATGGCAGACGACCATCCGGGCATTGTCTCGTCGGTTTCGTCCGTAATAGAATCTTTGTCCGGCAACATCGACGGCTGTTCCCAGACGGTTTTGGGCGGTTATTTTACGCTCATTATGCTCGTCAGCCTTCCTGAAGCCATTGAAGCGGACGTCCTTTCTGAAATGATTCGTCAGGTCAATACCGACTTCCAGGTCAGCGTTCGTCAAATGAGGAGTAAAGCCGCTCCGGCAGCGCCCCAGGATTCGGACAGCTATGTTATTACCGTATTCGGAAAGGACAAACCGGCTATCGTCCGCAAGTTCAGCGCCTATTTGGCGGATCGCGAGATCAACATCGTTGACCTTTACGGCGCTCACCGCGGAGAAGACGAGTTCGTTCTGATTGGTCAGGTTGAAGTTCCGACGCACTGGAATTTGGATACGCTCCAGTCCGAACTGGCATACATGGGCAAAGAGCTTGGTTTTACCGTCAAACTGCAGCAGCAAAACATCTTTTTGGCGACCAATCAACTCCGACTTCCCAAAAACTAAACAGGAATAAACGCCAAAACCTTTTGAGGACAATTCCGTGAAAACGTTTTTTACCCTGCTGATTCCGGCGATCGTCCTGATTCGACTTGGATTTCCGCCTTTTGATATTGCCCCAGCAGCTCTGGCGGGTTGGGCGATATTATTGAGTTTTATTCTGTCAGAACGACAAACCACGTCCAGTTCATTGGGCGGAGCGTGGCTGGCGGGTTTTATCTGGAATCTTTCCATGACCGTCTACGTTGCCTTTCCGCATTGGGCGACCAGCATCGGCTGGGTTGCGCTGTCGGCGTACATGGCTGTCTATTGGCTGGTTTTTGCGTGGGGCTGCCGACTGGCTTTACAGAAAAATATTCCGATGTGGTTTGCCGTTCCAGTCCTTTGGACGGGATTGGAACTCATTCAAGGACATCTGCTTTCCGGATTTCTGCTTAATCAACAGGCGATAATTTTTTACAAAGCTCCTGTGTTGCTGCAATTAGCGGAATTTGGCGGTTCGTACGCCGTAAGTTTTATTGTGATGGCGCTTTCCGCTCTGATTTATCAGACCTGGAAAAACGGCTTGGACGGCAAAAACGTTTTTGGACCGATTTTCTCTTTTCTGTTGATTGCTGGTCTTGTTTCAGGGGCAGGCATTTTCCTTCTCGACCAGACAAACGATCAGCTGTCAAAAGATATTCGTCAGCCAGAAATCGACGAATTCGCTCTTTTAACCGGAGAAACAGAGCCAATTCTTAACATTGCAATGATTCAAGGGAACATTCCTTGTCAAGTAGAATACGATCCCCCTACGCTGGAAAAAACGTTTTCTCTTTATTGTTCCAAAACGTTTGAGGTTCTCAATAGTACTCCCCGCCCGGATATCATCGTCTGGCCAGAGGGCATTTTCCGTTATCCACGCTGGGAAATCGGAGAGAAAGAACCTGTTCCCGATTCGACTTTTCAGGGAACGAAAGAACAGTTTTTGGAACAAGTTCGTTTGCATGCCGATGCGTCCCAAAAACACATTGGCATTTGGGCAAAGAGTTTTGACGCCGGTTTTATTACCGGCGTCGACCGCTGCATTTTGTCTGGCGAAGACGTATTGCATTATAACAGCGTTGTAGGCGTTGATTCCTTTGGGCGCGACGTTGGCCAGTACGACAAACGACATCTGGTTTTGTTTGGAGAATACATTCCCTTTGCAGATCAAATCCCGATTCTCAAAGAGATTACGCCAGTTGGAGGCGGGATGCAGGCTGGTCAAAAGGTTGCTTCTCCTTTGACGTTCCAAAAAGAAGGTTTGATCAAAACCGAGGATTCTGACTGGACGTTTCTTCCGAGCGTCTGTTATGAAAATACGCTGCCGCATATAATTCGCGCTCAGCTCTTGGAAGCCAAACAACCGGTCGACGCATTGCTCAATCTTTCAAACGACGGCTGGTTTAAGGGTTGCTTTGAAAACGAATTACGCATGGCGCAAAGCGTTTTTCGAGCTATTGAAACCCGAAAAACTCAACTCGTTGCCTGTAACGGAGGGCTTTCCGCGTGGATTGATCCAACCGGACGCATTCTTCAGCAAGGTCAGCGAGCAACGCCGTCTTTTTGGGGCG
>JAZUMX010000430.1:0-5842 GCA_045603865.1 Thermoguttaceae bacterium | reverse complement strand
AACGTCGTTGACCGACCTTGCCGCATGGCTTGAAAAGAATCCGCCAGAGGCCGTTCCCATGACGGGCATTACCGGTCAACGCATTTTGTCGCAGTCTCTGACCAAGCTGCGACAGGACGTTGACAAACTTCAACGATACTTGAGAAGTAACGGAGAAGTCGGCGCAAAATGGATGCGAGTCCTTATGTTAGACGATTTGCGTGCAACAATTTATCAAACCTCCCCAGACATGAATTCGCTCAATAATATTTATGGGCGTTTTCATTCCCATCAATGGGGGTTGGAAGTTACGGAAATTCGTCAGGTTGCCAAAGACCTTAACGATTATCTCCGTTTGCGAATGATTATCGAAGACGACATCGACCTTTCAGACGGCGTAAAAGAAGCGACATCCCGTTTAATTGCCGTATTAAAAAAGAACAAACAATCGGATTTCGATACAACAGCGGAAATTAACGAAATCGTTAACTGGCTGGAAGATAACCGTCAGGCGCCGGAAGTCTGCCAGGCTGTCAAACGTTTTACGGGAAAATACAATTTTTACGCACAGGTTTCAGACAACCTCATTTTGAAATTTTTAGCTCGTCCTGTAGATCGAACAGAACAAGTTACAGAGTATATTGTCGGCAGACCGCAAAGCGGCAGAATCCGCACGGTTGGCTCAACAAGCGGAAAGCTCAATCCTGATCCCAACAAGATCAATTTATCCATTATCCTTAACGCTGTTGCAAGCGGAAACATGGTTTCACAAGCCAGAAATGTAACAGTTTCGTCTTCGTGCAACAACGCGTTAAACGTAGTTAAAGAGATTCACTTTGACGGCTCTCAGCTGACCAGTCCTCCAGCGCGAGCCAACGTTCAAGTTAAATCGACAATTACCGGCATCAACTCGCCGGGAGGATTGGTGCAGTCCGCCGCAACCAACCGCGTTAACGAAATGAAACCCCAGGCAGACGCTGAAGCCCAATACAGAGCCCGCGTTCGCGCTGAAAGCTCCATGAACCGGGAAGTGGACGCCTTGTTAAAAAATGCAAACGCCCGGTTCAACCAAACGTCAGAGTTGTATCGCGCCAGAGGACTGTATCCAAACCCGTTTGACTGCAGTACAACAGAACATGCGGTTACGTTCAGCGCGCTTGTTTCAGACGGAATCCCGTACATCGCGCAAGCGGCTCCAGGCGCTCCCGATAATTCAGACGTTTTTATTGCTATCCATCAGTCGGCGCTAATGGAAACCTGCAAAACCATGCTGGGAGACCTGAAAGCCAATCAACGCGTTTTCATGGCAATTGCCAAAAGCATGCTTCCTGAAGACGCTTATAATGAGATGGCAAAAAGTGCGGCAAAAAAACAAAGCGACGTTTCAGGCGGTTATGTTTACTTCAATGCAGACTACCCGGTAAACGTTCAGTTTAACAATAACACAATTAGTGTCAGCATTCGATTGGACGCCTTTCAGGGAAAAGACAGTTCTTCAAAACAGGACATTCCCATGAACCTGACAGCATCGTATAAAATCGATAAAGTTGACAAGAACGGCATTTTATTCGTTAGAGTAAAAGAACCTGAACTCATTCCACGCGATTTTGAAACTGGCGCTCGTAAACTGACGACGCAGGAAATCACGCTTCGCAACCGTCTTCAGGGAGAACTTAAAGATTCCCTGCCTGCCAATTTCCAGATTAAACCCCGGAATTTGGCGGACTTGGCAGACGAAAGCAATCCCGATTCGGTTAAAGTTACCGGAACGCTTCAACCAGTTGCAGCCAAAGCGGCTAACGGCTGGCTGACAATTAACTGGCAGCTTCAAAAATAGAAATTGTCAGTACCGAGGGGACGGCGAGTAGTTGCAATCGTGTGATGACAATTGCGGTCTGGACGTTGTACGTTCAGAAACCCTGCAATCCCCTAAAAACCTTAACCTTTGTATTTTGATATGGCAGTTCAAAGCACATCGGCTTTATTGAAAGTTTTGGAAAAAAGCGCGCTGCTTACAACGGAAGAATTTGAAGCCGTTAAGCAGGAAGCTCTCGACGCGCCAGAACAGTTCAATACTCCCGAAAAACTGGCTAAACACTGGATTCAAACCAATTTGCTTACCAAATGGCAGGTTATGCAGTTGCTTTCCGGCAAAGCAGCCTTCTTTTTAGGCAAGTACAAATTGCTCAACCTGTTGGGCGTTGGCGGCATGGGACGCGTCTTTTTGGCTGAACATACAATCATGCACCGAAAAGTCGCGTTAAAAGTCATTTCCAAAGAATTCAGTAAAAACCCCGAAGCTCTCAAACAATTTCAGGCGGAAGCCAGAGCCATTGCAACGTTAAACCATATTAATATTGTCCAGGCGTACAATTTCGAATCTGAGGGCGACCGTTTCTATATAGTTATGGAATACGTCGACGGGCAATCGTTAGAAAAGCGGGTTCTCAAAGAAGGACCGCTGCCGATTAACGACGTCGTTTCTTATCTCAGACAGTCGGCAAAAGCTCTGCGTCACGCGCATCAGCGCAACATGATTCACTGTGACATCAAGCCGGACAATTTGCTGCTCAACCAGGACGGACAAATTAAAATTCTGGATATGGGCATCGCCAAGCTCAACGACCCGAAAAAGAAGAGTCAGGCTCAAGAATCCGAACCAAAATCTGATTCTCAAGTCAAAAAAGACGAATCCAATATTCTCGGAACAGTAGACTATTTGGCGCCTGAAATGGCGTCTGGAGAAGCGCAAGCCGATCCGCGAGTTGACATCTACTCTCTCGGCTGTACAATGTTCTTCCTGCTTACCGGTCAGGTTCCGTATCCGGAAACGACGCTTATCGAGCGAATCCTGGCGCATCAGGAAAAACCACCGCGAGACCCGCGGGAACTGCGTCCGGACACGCCCAAAGAACTGGCTTATATTATCCTCAAAATGGAGGAGAAAAAGCCGGAAGACCGATATCAATCCATGGACGAAGTTCTGGCGGCTCTGGAAAAGGCGTTCCCGGAATCGACAGACCTGAATATCATGGAGAATAGCTCCAAGGTCCCGGACGTTGATCTTAGCGGCGTTAACTCGGCAAAAAACAGCGCCGCCTGGTCTACAAACGTCAGCGCGGCTGGCGATACAAAAAATACAAACTCAAAGAGATCGGATTCGTTTGACTTCCTGTCAGGAACGGGGATTTCCACTTCCGGGTCAAATTTACATCCATCCCACAGCTCCGCCGCTGACAATCATTCGAAAGCTTCCGATAAAAAATCCGTTCATTCAAAAGTCGGCAAAAAAACGGGAACTGGAAAAAAGAAATCCGGGGGCAACCCCTTGGCAAACATGCCCATGCAAACCAAAATCATCATCGGGGCGGCGATTGGCGCTGCGGTTTTGATCCTTGCATTGGTTCTTGTATTCACTTCTGGATCTTCCGATTCAAAAACAACAGCTCCGAAGTCTGCGCCTGCCAGCGAAGCCAAAGACGCTTCCGCTGACAAAGCCAAAAAGAATAATAACGACGCGGAGGATAGTCCTGTTGATTTTGATAATCTTAATTACGAATACGATCCAAATCAATGGGAACCTATTGATGAACCCCAGGAAGGGGCAAATCCTCAGGAAGGGGCAAATCCTCAGGAAGGAACCAATCCTCAGGAAGAGGCAAATCCTCAAGAAGACAGTAACAAATAATAATCGTTGACGTAAAATGTCTTCTCGTGAAACATTTGCGTCAAATTTTAACATCCAATACCCAAATCCCATGTCAGACATCTGTTATCTTGGCGACGATTCCATCAACAGCGCAGCAATGTATCTGATCGGAATCATGACGCATTTCAATCTGTCGTTCGACAGAGTCAACAGTTCCGATTCCCCCGATGAATCGTTCACTCAAAAGCCCTACAAGCTGTACATTATCAGCGACTACCCTCGCGAACGCTTTTCAGACGAGCAGCTGCAATACATTGCAGACGCGGTCAAAGCCGGCGCGGGTTTGCTGATGATTGGCGGCTGGGAATCCTATCACGGTCGTTTGGGCGAATACCACAAAACGGTCTTGACGGACGTTTTGCCGGTGGAAATGCTTCAGGAAGACGACAGAAGAAACTACTCTCAGCCGTGCGTTATCACGCCCTGCGCCGAGCATCCCATTACTGCTGGCTTGCCGTGGAATACGCCTCCGTGCATTGGCGGGTTCAACGAATACAAACCCAAGCCGACTGGTCAAACGATTATGAAGATTCATCGTTTTGCCATCAACCAGAGTAACGACCAGTTTGAGTTCTCGCCCATTGAAGACAAGCCGTTGCTGGTTGTCGGAACGTACGGCGCCGGCAATACAGCGGCTCTGGCAACGGACGCCGCCCCGCACTGGGTTGGAGGATTTGTCGATTGGGGAACTCAGCGATGCATTCAAGACCTGCCCAACGGCGGATTTATTGACGTCGGCGCAGACTACGCCCAATTCTTCAAACAGCTTATTGAATGGACGATGCAGAAATAGAGTTGCGAGAAACTAGTTGCGAGAATAAATAACAGACGCGTCAGCGTTCCGCTAGAACCGCATAGCGGTTAAATATTAATAGCCGTGGGTTTTAACCCACGGAAAGAGAAACGCAAGCGCCACACAAAATCCTCTCGCAACTCGCCACTCGCCACTCGCAACTATCTTAATCCGCTCTTTCGATTGTCGCAAACATGGAGCCGATGCTCTCTTTTAATTCCGGATCCGCTCCAAAAGCCTGAATTTGATCGCGCTTGAATTCCGCCGGTTCGTACGCTCCCGTAAAGACAATAACCTTACCCTGAGTGTCAACCGTGCGCGCCATCTGATACCCCTGCTCAATCGGATAACCAAACAGCTTTTGAAGCATGATGATTACGTAGTCGTAGGTATGATAGTCGTCATTCCACAAAATCACATTGTACAACGGAGCTTTTCGCGTCTGCGTCTTTTGTTCAGTTTCAGGCTCCAAAACGATATTGTCATTTTCGTCTGTCATATCTTTAATTACAAAGGGCGCTCCCCTTTAATTTATATGATTTCAGGGTATAATTGGATAGTATAAAATTTAGCGTTGACGGCAAAGGTTAAATGAGAATTCGTTGTTCTCTGTCAAACCAATTGGCAACAAATTATATTATAATCAATCCGTATAAAATTTCAAGGAATAACGCAGGAAAAAATTATGTCAAATCCAATACCGGAAAACCCTGATTATATCGAGTACATTGAATCCCACAAGGACGAGTACGAAAAAGACCTTTTCGAACTTCTGTCGATTCCGTCCATCAGCAGTCAAACTATTCACGAAGCCGACGTCGCCAGAACAGCGCAATGGATTTGCGACCGTCTGACTTCCATGAACCTCGACGCGCAAATTGTCGAAACGACCGGACACCCCGCCGTTTTCGCTCAGACGAAAAATCCCAATCCGGAATTGCCGACGATTCTGTTCTACGGTCATTACGACGTCCAGCCGATTGACCCGGAAGATCTTTGGAAATCCAAGCCCTTTGAACCGGTTATTAAAGACGGGTTCGTTTACGCCCGCGGCGCGTCGGACGACAAGGGGCAGATGTTTACGCACATTCTCGGCCCGGAAGCGTGGTATAAGACGACGGGGTCGATGCCGGTCAACGTCAAGTACATTCTCGAAGGCGACGAAGAAAGCGGCGGCGACGCGATGGACACATTCGTTCGCAACAACGCGGATTTACTCGCTTGCGACTGCGTCGTTATCAGCGACTCCCAGATGTTCGCCCCCGGACGTCCCGCTATCTGTTACGGACTGCGCGGCTTGGCGTACGTAGAAGTCATTTACAAGGGACCAGACAAAGACCTCCATTCCGGCACCTTCGGCG
>JAZUMX010000429.1:0-3235 GCA_045603865.1 Thermoguttaceae bacterium | reverse complement strand
GGTTTTGTCATGACGACAACCTGAGCGTGGAAGTTCTTCCAGCAATGGTTGTTGACTTCGCCGTCATAGAACAGATGGCTGCAGGAGCCGTTGATTTTCATCAAGCCGTCTTCTACGGTGAAGGAATCGGGATTTCCTCCGGCTTTCCAGCCGTCCAGATTCTTTCCGTTGAACAGTTCAACAAAACCGTCTTCCGCAGCTGCCGCGGCGCCAACCATCGCGAGAACCATCGCAATCGATAAAAGGCTTCTCATTTTATAAACCTCATGAATGATGTTAAGGGTTATTCGTACCAAATCTGAACCAGATACAATCCTTGCGGCGGGGCGGTTACGCCGCCCAAAGCGCGGTTGCGCTGTTCCAGCATTTGATCGATGCTTTCCGGGGGAATCTTCCCCCTGCCGATAAACGCAAGCGTCCCGGCAATAATACGAACCATGTTATACAGAAATCCGGTTCCTTCAACTTCGATAATCGTCAGCCCAACGCCGGTGCGAGGACAAACAGACGGCTCGACCGTTAACTCGAGAATCGTCCGAATCGTGTCGTCTCGTTTTCCGCCCCAGTTGACGAATCCGTAAAAATCGTGCGTTCCAACGAGTTTTTGCCCCGCTTCCCGCATGAGGTCAACGTTCAAAGCGTGTCGTACGCCCCATGTGTGAGAACGGAGAAACAAATCCCCGCGCAAATCGCCAGCGTCGTAAATGACGTATCGATAACGCTTCTTTTTCGTGTCGCCAATGGGATTGAAGTCGTCGCGCTCCTGCCAGGATTTCAGAATTCGGATATCTTCCGGGAGACGGCTGTTAATCGCTCCCGCCCACGAATGGGGCTGAATTTCCCGGTCCGTTCGGAACGCTGCCACCTGACCAAGCGCATGAACGCCTGCGTCGGTGCGGCTGGAACCTCGAACTTCGATTACCGGCCAATCCGGCTGTAACGGACGCTTCTCCAAAGGCGTTCCGTCCGGATAAACCAACGACTCAACCGCGTCTTCAATGCATCCCTGAACAGTCCGCAATTTTGGCTGACGCTGCCAGCCGCGATAATTTGTTCCGTCGTATGAAACCCGCAGCGCAATGGTTCTCGCCGGTTTTTCCGCCGGCTGCGCTGAAAGTGGGTCTGTAAACGGAACTTCTGACTTGACGAAAGGTTCTGACATATCGGCGCCGTATTTCTGTATAATACTCTAATTCTAACAACAATTAGACTTCTTTGCAATAGGGGGGCGCCTATTGTACGACATAAAATCTTTTTTTGCAGAAGAATATCTTCAAAATGACCATGGAAAGCGGTTATTTGATTCTTAAAGAAAAAACGTTAAGACGATTGAGCGGAAATATTTCGCAATTATCGTCTTAACGTTAATATTTCTATGCTGATAAACTATTTAGCGATTTTCCGAATCCAGACGTTTCTGAATTTGACGGGGGCGGAGTGGTCTTGCAGGAACAGCGGCCCTTCGCCGGTTTCTTTCATGACGCGGTTGACTTCGTCGATGGCCTCGGATTTCGGGCGGATTTCCGGGCGGTAAACCGACCATGGCTCTTCAAAGGTTACGTCGTTTTGAACGAGCTGACCGTTGAGATAAGCGGTGATTCGCCCTGATTCAACGATTTTCCCGGACTCATCGCGGCGCGGAGCGGTGAATTTGATGTCGTAAACCTGCCATTCGCCCGCCGGCTTGCACGCCTGAACCAGCGGAGCGTACTTGTTGTACAGCGCGCCGCAGTCGTATTTGTCGGGGTTTTCCTTGTTGGCAGAGTTGAAAATCTGCATCTCGTATCGACCGTGAATGTAAATGCCGCTGTTGCCGGCAGAGTTTTCCGGCGTGCAGAATTCAACATGAATCTCCGCGTCCTGGAACGTAACGGTGGAATGAATGTGGTTGGAATCCTTTCCGGACTTGGTCGAGATCAGACAGCCGTCTTCGACTTTCCAGTTTTGGTCGGCGGGTTTGCCGTCGTTGTCGGCGAATTTGCAAACGTCTTTGCCGTCAAAAAGAACAATGGCGTCTTCCGGCATGGTTTGAGCCGGTTTGAATTCTTCTGCCGCAGCAACGGCGGCAAGAAACGCTGTCAGGATAATTGAGGTGATTCGCATGGGAGTGATGGGGTAGTGGAATTAGGAATTCGGAATGCGGAATTCGGAATTGAAAGGCGGTAACGGAGCGACCAACGGGAGCGTAGTTACGCTTAGGGTATCGTGAATTCGCAGCGGAACGCTATGCGTCTGTATTATATTTAAAATTATATTTTGAAAAAACTAAATGTCAATGACCGGGGCGTTCCTTGTAAGGTCTAAAAATTTTGATATAATTATTTTTTTAGATGTGAGAAACGCAAGTCGAGGCGTCGCAGCGCGTTCGTTTATTAATTCCCGATCAGAGGGAAGCCGCTTGCGATTCTCCATTATCCATTGTCCTTTTATTTATTATTCAACAAACCATGAGTTTAGTCAGCGAAAAGATTGTAGTTGTCGACTTTGGTTCCAAGAACGCTCAGCTGTACGCTCGCCGCGTTCGAGGACTCAACGTGTTCTGCCAGATGGTCGGACATGAAGTTACCGCAGAACAAATTAAACAGATGAATCCGGTCGGATTGGTCTACACAGACAACCCGCTGGGCAACGAGATTTCCCCGGAAGTCGAAGCTCTGGAATTGCCGACAATCAAAGATTTCGAGCTGACGGACGACGGAATCGCTCTGCTGGAAACGTTCCTCAAGGACGTCTGCCATTGCTCCGGTTCCTGGACGATGGAAAAGTTCGCGGAAAACGCAGTTGAAGAGATTCGTCAGCAGGTCGGCGACGGCCGCGTTGTCTGCGGTCTGTCCGGCGGCGTCGACTCTTCCGTTGTCGCGGCTTTGATTTACAAAGCGATTGGCGACAGATTGTCCTGCATTTTCGTCGACACCGGTTTGATGCGTAAAGGCGAGCCGGAAAGCGTTATCGAGACGTTCTCCAAGCAGTTCAAAACGGACTTGCACGCTCTGGACAGAGAGGCGTATTTCCTTGAACGGCTGGCTGGCGTTGAAGAACCGCAGCAAAAACGCAAGATTATCGGCAAGGCATTTATCGACTGCTTCGCGGAAGAGGCGAAAAAGCTCGGCGACGCCCAGTTTTTGGCGCAGGGAACCATCTACCCGGATATTATCGAAAGCGGAATCCCGGGCTGCAACGCGAAGATTATCAAGCACCATCACAACGTCGGCGGGTTGCCGGACGACCTCAAATT
>JAZUMX010000428.1:0-2345 GCA_045603865.1 Thermoguttaceae bacterium | reverse complement strand
AAGCGACCAACGGGAGCGATTATTGGCAGGCGCGCGGCAGCGCGGATCGGGAGCGGCGCCTCGCCGTGTGGAGAAGAATATTTGCCGCAAAGAACACAAAGCTATCTTTAAAACTTTGCGAACTTTGCGTGAGATTTTACCGGGGGCTTACGCACCCCGGCTCGCCTAATTACTAATTGCTAATCACTAATTGCTAATTACTTGCAGAATCCTGTGCGGACGAAGTCGACGTGATCGCAGTTGTTGCCATCGCCGGCGTCTGAAACTTCTAACCGAATCTGTTTGACGCGAGAATCGATCTGAATGTCGAAGTTCCATGTATCCACGCCTGTTTTCTCGCTCAACAGCGGCGACTGGGCGACGCAGATTTCCGGCTCGCCCATCTCACAGACGTTCGTCCAGATTTTAATAACGACCGACCGGCGTTCGTCCGTTCTCTGGGAATCGCTCAGCCCGGCGGTTGCGACAAAGCGGCGTTTGTCGGCGGGAACGTTATAGACGACGTTGGCGTTAGCGTGAAGCCCGACGCCTTTGTCGTACGATTTCCCGTCCAGCTTAAACGGTTGCCCTTCGATGTCGCGGTTGGGATGATAGGTTCCCCAGCCAACTCGCAGGCTCAAGGGCTTCATGTCGGCTAGGTTCAGTTCAGGTTCCGGGCCGGCGGGCGGAACGACAATCTTTTCCGGCATGACGGCGGTCGTTGTAACAGAATCCGAGTAGTTCTCTCCCCAGCCCTTGGCGGCAAGAGCGTATTCAACCGAGTCGCCCAGTTTGACGTCGCCGTCGAAATAGCTCGCGCCGCTGACGAACAGCGTTTGAGCGTTTTGTCCGTTGACCGTCTTTTTCAGAACGTATCCGAATTGTGACTGACCCGTCCACGACAGCGCAACGCCGGTATATCCCGCGTCGGCTTTTAAGTCCGTCGGCGATTCCGGCTTGGCAAGCGGAGAGGCGTCGGATTCAAACTGAACTGACCAAGAGACTTTCCCGGACTTGTCCGGCAGAACGCGAACGCGAACCGTTGGGCCGTCCTGACTGATTGTAACGGGAGCGTCTGCGCCGTCGAAAGACGCCTTGACCGCTTTAAAATTCTCGGCAACAATTCTCAGCTCGTATTCGTCGTTGGCGACAACCGTACTCGTACCGGAAAGCGTTTTGGACTGAGCGTCCCACGTTTCGTTCTCGACTTCAAACAGCGGGCTGCAAACGTGACGCGACGTCGAAACGAGAACCGGCGCGCCGGTAACTTTTCTCAGGCTCAGCGCTCGGCAGGACGCAGCGGGAAGAGTGCAAACCAGACTTCCCTTGAACGGCGCGACAAACGCGTTGTTCCAGAAGTCGAACCCGACATACGTCGCCGCCGGATCGAGGTCGAGCTTGTCCAAAGTCCTGTCGACCGCTAAAACGTTTCTGTCGTTCCAGTTGTAAATCGCCAGAATGGCGTAGTCGCCTTTGCTCAGACGCCAGATATTGGCGAGTTTTGAACTGAACAGGTCAACAGGACGAACGTTTGTACATTTGTGAGGCGCCATCGTTCGGCGAAGCAGGTCAACGCGCTGTTCTGAAAGGCTCGGCAGCCAGTCGCTGAACAGGTACAGCGCGCCGCTGACCGACGCCCAGGTTGTAATCAGCTGAGACTGGTTGATCGGGACGCTGTCACGGACGTAAACCGGGTCCGGGTCGTTGTACCAGACGCGCGCGTTGTAGAAGTATCGAGCGGAACCGCGAATCGGTCCCGTGCAGATTCCGCCCCAGCTGGCGCCGTTGTCCGGCCCGATGCGGATGGCGTCAACCAAGCCGTAGGACGCGCCCATGGATCGCATGTTTTGAGCAACGGTGCAGCCCAAAACAAACGCGTTGTCCGTCGATTTTTTGTAAATGCCCAGCGCCTTGCGGAACGTCGCCACCTGCGGAACGGACGGGTCGCTAAATATCTGGTCGCCCAGGTCGTCGACTTCGTAACCGTCGTTGACGTAATTCTGCATGCAGCCCATCGCCGTCCATAACCCGTCCAGCTTGAAGTATCGATACCCCCAGTCGGCGCTTGCCTGATGGAGTTCTTTTTCAACGTATTCGCAGACCTCGGGTCTGGTGAAGTCGAAGCACGTTCCGCCCCAGAAGGTTTCGTAGGGCTTTCCCTTCTGTGACGTCTGACCGTACCGATGTGTGTTCTTCTGACCGGGAGCGGGATAGTCAACCGCGGCTTTGACGAAGAAACTCTGCTTGTCCGCGTAGTACGGGTCGTTCCAGTTTCCGCTCGACGCCATGATCCAAATGCCGGCTGTTACGCCTTTCGACTTGATGTAATCTGCCGTCGGCTTCATTCCCGAAGGATACGGGCCGTT
>JAZUMX010000427.1:0-5331 GCA_045603865.1 Thermoguttaceae bacterium | reverse complement strand
GCTACAAATATTGAACTGCTACGCAGTTCTAGTGGAAGCGCTTCGCGCTGCTGTCTTTTATTGAAATGGTGTCTCTTCGAGACGCCATCCCGCTTCTCAACCTTATCTCTTTTCGCAAGAAAAATTTGCGTGCACCCCAGAGGAATCAATTCGGCGTTTTAGTCCGCAGACGATTCGTTTAATTCAGCATGTCTATTTGAAAGCTCCAACTCATGGAAATACTCCAATCTGACAGGCATATAATTATGTCTGACCACTCCCACGTTATAAGAATGTTCCAGACTTTCTTCTAACGGCAAATTCGTGTTGTGGATGTGTCCGTACAGATGAATCGCGCCTCCCAGCTTCCCGTTGAAATCCGCTATTGGATAATGAAACAAGACGTAACGAACATGGTTTTCTTTAAGTTCAAGATAGTCGTAAATTCCAGCGAACAAATTCTTGTTGAATTCCTCGTCTTCCAAAAATTTATTGTCGTGATTTCCAACAATAAGAAATTTTTTGCCATTGAGCTGCTTCAGGATTTTATTTGTTTTCTCTCCTCCATACCAGCTTAGGTCTCCGAGAATATATACCGTGTCTTTTTGCAAGACAACGCTATTCCAGAGGGCAATTAAAGCCCTGTCCATTTCTTCTACGTCCTGGAAAGGTCTGTTGTCATATTTGATGACGTTGCCGTGTCCGAAATGCAGGTCTGAAGTAACATATATCATAATTTTGAATTGTCTCTTGAAATTTCGATTTCCTGAATCAATTGTTTTCTGAGCGAATCGGGAATTTTGCGGTTTTGATGTATGTTCTTATCGGAGAATTCAATAAGCTCCCGCGCCCACTGCTGAGCGTCCTGTCGACGCTTTTTGAGCAATGTCGCTGTAATGAGCGCCCGGCTGTCTTCCTGACGATTATTAGCAGCGTCCAGCGCGCTTAACGCTTTGTTGCACATGTCCTCCTGACTGGGCGTCAAGACGGGAGACGTCATATCCAGCAGAGCCAGGTATGCTCTGGCGACGTAGTCTGCCTGATGAAGCCTGCAGGCGCGATTGAGAGCGGCGTACGCATCGTTTTCGTGAGACCAGTCGCCGTATTCCCGACCGTATTTGTACAGCCGGATTCCGTATTCCCGCCACAAAACGCTCGACTGCGGGTTTCGTTCCAGAGCTTCATGGAACATTGCGACGCACTGGTCAAAGTTCTCTTTGTTCTTTGTTCTCGTCCATTGAATCCAATGCCATTGCGCCAGGTCGAACCGGGGTTGAAACGCGACAGAGTCTGCTTTAACAGCCTGTTCCAAATCTGCCAGCTGGGATTCCGGCGTCGTATCTCGCAAAGACGCCATTTTCGCCCGGGCGGATTCCGTTGTCGGATAGAATCCGGTAAAGTAGCACAGCGCCAAGAGAACGCCTAATCCGGCAGCCGTCAGACGCGATGAGAAGGGGAGACTTGCCGGCTCGGCTTGAGATTCCTGCTGAGCCGAAAAAGTCTGGTTGACAATCAAAGCGGTTAACGCCCAGAAAACGGCGGCAATTGTCGTGTACGCGATTCCGCCGGAGAGCATTAAAGCGGTGAGAAGCCCAAGCAGCGCCAGCGCTATCGTAACAGGCGAAAATTTCGTCTGACCAATTCCGGGAACAATCAGCAGCGGGGCGGCAACCGACGCGCAAAGCAGGACGATAAACGGTCCAGGCGTCTGCCCCATGGCGAGGAATCCCAAAACGTATCCTGTTACAAAACTTGCCAGGGAAAGCGCTGTACTTAATTTAAGCGACATCGGAGGGACGTCGCTGCTGGCGTTGTCGGGATTTTGAACGAGTCGATATCCCAGAAAGCCAAGAAGAAACCAAAAAATCAGCGCGGCGGGAATGCCGGAGACCGCGGCGATTTCCAGCAGAAAATTGTGCGGGTCTGCAACGGCTTCTCCAGCTGTGGCGGGCATGAACTGCGTATAGAAGTTCTGGAAATTCCCGGCTCCTACGCCCAGCCACGGATGCAGCCCGATTATCTGCAGCGTCGTTTCCCAATATTCAAAACGATATTCCAGCGTCAATAACGCGGAATCCAGAAGCGACGGCTTCAAAGCCAGAACGACAGAACCGACGAGAGTTGTTAGTATGACAAAAAGGAACGTCAAAATCCATTTGACTTTGGCGTGTCCGGGAACGCGGGCGAATCCGTATACCGCGCCGCAAAACAGGGCGAACGCTATTCCCAGCATGGCGGCTCGAGCGTGAGTCAGCGCAACGGCAAAAGCGACGGCGCCCATCGCGGCAATCAGTCCCAATCCGGCGCGGCGGTTCCAGTTTTTTACCCATGCGGCGGCAAGGAGAACAAAACAGGGCGTCAAAAACGCCGCCAGAGAGTTCGTCAAAGAGAAACTCGCTGTTGGTTCAAAGGCGAAAAAACGATCTTCAAAGCTCCGGCGGGCAGGGGAGTCTTCCGAGGGGTCAATTCCCAATTGCTGCAGGTGAACAGCGGGATTCGCCAGGTATTTGGCTTTGTCAGACGGGTATTCGACGTAACGCTGATAAACCGCCCAGACGGAAAGAACGACAGCCCCGCATATCAGCGAAGACAGCAGAATTCGTTTTCGTTCTGGCGTTACAACGATTTGTCGAACGAGCAAATAAATCAGAGCGTAAAAGGCGGACGACCAAATACAGTTTAACGCCGCGCGCTGATCGCCGTGAATCACGCCCAGAGCGCCGCTTAAAATGTATAGACAGAAAAAAACTGTTACAAGCAGGTCGGCGCTGACAAGGCGTCCAAACGTCCCTTTTTTGAAATAAAACCAGCAGCCCGCCCCGACAACGCCGATAAGCCCCCACAGATAATCAAAGGCGAATCCGCTCGGGTCGCACGACCAAAACAGCCGAGACGTCAGCCAAACGGTCAGAAGAATTATCGACCAGTCCCAAGAGGTTTTGTCAGAGTCGTTCATTACGAGTTATTCTCCAATCAAAGTTAAGACTAACGACCGGCTGCCGCCGTGGTTGCGGTGTTCGCACAGATACACGCCCTGCCAGATTCCTAACGCCAGGCGTCCGTTTGTAACAGGAATCGTAACGCTGGCGCCCATGAGCGACGCCTTGCCGTGAGCGGGCATGTCGTCTCGACCCTCTTCCTGATGAACGTATCGAAACGACTCCGGCGCCCAGGAGTCGAGCAGAGCGTCCAAATCCCGGCGAACGTCCGGATCTGCGTTCTCGTTGATTGTCAGCGACGCGGACGTATGCTGAATAAACACCGACAGCAGCCCCGCCTGAACGGTCGACAGTTCCGGCAATTGTTCAACGATTTTATGCGTTATCAAATGACACCCGCGAGGATAAGCCGGCAGCTGGATTCTTTTCTGAATAACAGTCATGGAAAAGAGGAATAATTGAAGTAGTTTTTTGTCGTGGAGCAGAGAAGGGCGATTCCGGATTTCTCTTTCTCAACTATAAAAAATGAGGGTATAAGAATCTTATCCCTCATTTGTCTAACAGGTTGTCAGTCAATTTGAAAATCAAACGCAAAGCGTTACGTGATTACCAACCCATAACCATGTTGGATTCGATAATTTTGCGCGCTTTTTCCAGGTCGCAGCCGGTTTCCTGCATGTACAGGCGGATGGCGTGGACTTTGTCTCCGGACGCTTTTGCCAAACACTCGCGAGCGGTGTTGTTCGGATCCATGCGGGTGTTGAGCAACCCCAGAGCCGCTTTGGAAATAACCCACAAATCGCGCGGACGGCGGCTGCAGCGCAACGCCTCTTCATCTGGATAATGCTCTTTCATGAGAGCTTTTGCTTCTTCTTCCGTTTGTGCCCACGCGATGAGGATGTGTCCTTCAGTTTCGATTTCAAATAATGCCATGAACTCCTCCAATATTATGGTAAAGTATGGTGAAAGGACGCCCTGACGAAATCGTTTCGCCAGCGCTGTCCATGAAATTTCATGTATCCAACTATTGTTTATTATACCACATCGGAAATAAAAAGGTAGCCCTGGGACGCAAAAAGGGGAAAATATTTTTGAGTTATGTCCGAACCAGGCGTTGGATTGTTAAATCACGACAAATAAAGGATTTCCGTAAACAATATGGGTAATCTGCGTTGGATGTTCAAGACGAAGAAACCGCCAAACCCCTCATTTTGCCGCGTCCGGCATGACGACCGGGAAGGTCTTTTTGACGTTGCGAACCGGTCCCGGGACGTCTTTCGGGCGGCGGTTGTAGAATGTGTCGTAGTACGGCGCGTTGGCGTCGATCCACGTTACCAAAGCGTCCCAGTCTTCCTCGTCCATCATAGAGCGAACGTCTTTGCTGTGCATCGGCTCGTCAATCATAACGCGTGTCAGGCGGGAGACGTTTGACCCGTAGGCGTACGGCTGGGAAATCGACCCGTTGCTGTGCTTGTTCGAGACGCAGACCATCGGCAAAACCTTTTCCGGCTTGCCGGTTTGAGGGTTGACCGTTGTCTGGACGCTGAGTTCTTTGGCGTCGTTGGACGGGAAGAGGCTGTGGAATGACTGCAGGAACTGAGTCTGCGGGTTGCGAGTCCCCTCGAGGTTCAAATTGCCTAACATCTTTTCCTCGTTATGGCAGTAAACGCAGTATTTGTCAAAAATGGGCTGAATGTGGTCTTCGTAGGAAATGAGCGATTGGTTGCCCCATTTCGGCTCGACGGGAACGCTGGGCGAGCGTCTGAACGCTTTGGGAACGGAGCCGGGCTGAGCGGAAACGACGGTTGGGCGGGTTTCGTGACAGCCGATGCAGCCGCGGCGTTCGCCCGGTTCTAACGTAACCTGAGAGCGCATGCGGCGGATTTCCATCTTGTTTTCGTCGAGAGTTTCAAAGTAAACGGACGTCTTGGCGGGAACGTAGAAGTTCGCAGAGCCGTCGTCTTCGACCGGGACGGTTCCGAGGACGCGAACCGGCGCCCAGGACCAGAATCCATACGCCCGGCGTCCGGCGTCGCCAAAGACCCAGCGCATCGCGCCGATCTGGTCGTCCAGCGGCCAGCCAACGTGCTGAAGAATCCGAATGTACTTCACCTTGCCGCGTTCGGAGTCCGGCAGCCCTTTATGGACGTCTTCAATGTAACAAACCGGGTAGGCGTCTTTCTCTTTGTTCATTCGCCCGTCGGCAACGACGAACGGAACCGGACGCTTTTTAATCGGCGTCGGGAAATCGCAGGACAGAAGCGGGTCGCGATGAATGAGCTCTTTGTTCCCGTAGACGTCGATGAGGAAAATGCCGAACATTTGATCTCCGCCCAGCTTGCCGTCAAAGTTGGGGACGTGGCTGGAATACGAAACCAAAAACGACGTCTCCGACAGCGGGTACGGACCGGAG
>JAZUMX010000426.1:0-22512 GCA_045603865.1 Thermoguttaceae bacterium | reverse complement strand
AATCCCCAGCGCCCCAACCCAAAAAAGAACCGGAAAAGAAAACGCTTTGGCAGCAAGCAACCGATTGGTGGCCGTGGAAAAAGTAAAACTTATAATTCAGCAGATTCTCGCAATCCGTTATTCCTCAACTTTATCATGACATCTCAGAATTCCCCTGTTTCCTGGCGTCCGTCCGGTTCAATTGAAGCGTTAAAACTGCGCGCAGTCCTGCTCAAACGGGCGAGAAGCTATTTCGATTCCCTGAACTATACGGAAGTTCAGACGCCGGTAATCTCTCGCGATACGACTATCGACCGCTGGCTGGAACCGATAACGATAAGAACGGACGTCGAGATTTCCGAAGCGCGCCCTGCCTCGCCGGTTTTTCTGCAGACGTCGCCGGAATTCGCCATGAAACGGCTTTTGGCGGCAGGCATGGGGTCAATCTACCAAATCTGCCCGGCGTTTCGAGACGGGGAATACGGTCAGCGTCATAACCCGGAATTCACGATTGTCGAATGGTACGGCGTCGGCGACGATTTCAGCGCCGGCATGACAGTTCTGGAAGGGATTTGTCAAACGCTGCTTAAAGAGCGATTGACCGTTCAGGCGGCTGAGCGGATTTCCTATCGAGACGCCTTTCTCCGATACGCCGATCTTGACCCGTTTGCCGCGTCCATGGAACAGATTCGAAACTACTGTCAGACAGAAAATCTCGGCGTTCCAGACGGGTTCGACCCGAACGACCGCGATTCCTGGCTGGACGTGATTCTGTCGGAAAAAGTTCAGGTCAAATTGGGATTCAACAACGACGCACCGGATCAATGGCGCCCGACGGTTCTGTACCATTACCCGGCGACGCAGTCCGCGTTGGCAAAAGTCGTTGACGCGCCGTACGGGGCGGTTGCTGAACGATTCGAGCTTTTTGTCGGCGGGGTGGAACTGGCGAACGGGTATCACGAACTGGCGGACGCGGACGAACTGGCGCGGCGTCACGAATTCACCAACCGTCAGCGCATCGCAGACGGACACGCGCCGCTGCCGCCGAACTCAATACTCCTCGACGCCCTCCGCGCCGACAGGGTCGGCTCCCAATTGGAAGAGGGTAACGCCGAAAACGGCTTGTTCGGAAGCAAAACATCATCCTCTCGCCCGTGTCCAGTGCCCGGCTTCCCCCCCTGCTCTGGCTGCGCGCTGGGCTTCGACCGCGCCGTCATGCTCGCCTACGGAACCCGCGACCTGCGCGACGTCCTCGCCTTCGACTGGGGGAGAGCGTAGAAATTAGCCAAATTCAACATGGATTTGGTTTATAACATGGGCTATAAAGACAAAACCGAGTTCTATCCTACCATTACTTTACAAATATAGTTATTATATTATAATAGTATAAATATTGAATGTCATACAGTTATTTATTGACGAATTAATTGTTTTAAACGAGGTGCAAAATGGAATTTTTATACTCGGATATATTACCATTACCAACAACGGAAGCTCAGCAAACTATAAAAGAAGCTTTTATTCAACAAATAAAGAATGCAGATTCATTGGAAATCGCTGTAGGTTATGTTTCTTGTCCTTCACTCAAAGAAATTGATGATCTTGTTAAGGCGTATTCAATAAAGCATATTACGCTTATTATAGGAATGTATTATATAGATGGAATTCCAGAACAAACTTTCCATTTGATTTCTCAGATCCATCAAAAATGGCAGAAATCTAAAATTGGAGAAATCCGATTGGTACGACCATTTAAATATCACGGAAAGCTTTATTGCTTTTACAAAGATAATAAAGCGTTTGCAGTTATAAATGGTTCCGCTAATTTAGGTTTTCTTAAAGTTGATGCATCAAATAATCGGCAGTATGAAATTGCAACCTTATTAACAGAACCTAAAATCTGTTTAGAATCCGCAGAATTTGTTAAATGTCTTATTACATCTAAATGTTCAGCTCCATTTCATGAGGTTTCAGATAAATTAACAAAAATTCGAAATCTTAATACGTCTTTAATTGGTGTAGAGGGCGTAACTAAAATACTTATGCAAGAGGTTGAATCAATTCTATCTCAAAATCGATTGACTGATATTATTATTGATATACCTTTGAAAGTCCCTGCTTTTAAAGACAGATTCAAAACTCAAAGAAGATTTTATACAAAATCTAATCTTAATACTTGTTATTCAAAACCTCGCACCGGCAACAAACCTAGAGACTGGTATGAGACTCAAATAACTGTTTCAGCAGAGATAAGAAAAAAAACTGTTGAATACCCAGAGAAGAAAAAGCCATTCTTCATTATTACCGATGATGGTTATTGTTTTAAAGCTCATACAACAAGTTCGGATAATAAGCAATTTAACGCCGTTGGTGACGAGTTAATATTAGGACGTTGGATTAAAGGTCGGCTTGCAGCAGCGGGATTAGTAACTCCTATTAATAATACGGCAGAAGACAAACAACGTCTTGGCATGATAACAAAGGAAATGTTGGCTGAATATGGGTGTGATAAACTTGTATTTACTAAAACAACATTTCAATTGCCATCTAATATTTTTAACGTTTCCAATAACACAAATGATTCGAATAATGAAAGCCCTGCGGATACAGAATATCTTGACGTGTGGTTTTTGAGTTTCAAATCTAGTAACGAGAATTAAAAGGATAAATATTATGTCATACCTCCAAAACTATCTTAATTTAATTACTGAACGCGGTAACATTGAACTAGGGGCGTCTATCAGCAAAATTGCAGCTGAGTTTTCTAATGATCATGTCCGTAATTTTTCCTTTATTACTCACGACATAGGACTTTTGTTTGGGAATATTCAATCTGGAAAAACAGGACAAATTCTTGGCATTATTTCTAGCGCCGCAGATTTAGGTTTTTCGGCATTTCTTTTGCTTACAACTGATAATGTTGCTCTTCAGCAACAAACTTTAGAACGGGTTAAAGACGATCTAAACTCTTTTTGTGTTTGTGATGAAAACGATACTGTGTTGTTTAATGAAAATAATCTAGTTAAACCAACTATTATTGTTTTGAAAAAGAATTCTAGGGTTCTTCGTCTTTGGGCAAATGTTATTAGTTCATCTTCTTATTTAAAAGGAAATCCGCTTTTTATAATTGATGATGAAGCAGACTCCGCCTCATTGAACACGCTGGTAAATAAGAATGAACAATCAACAATCTATAAATATTTATCGTCAATTCGAAATAGCGCTTTGAGCAGTTTATATTTACAAGTAACAGGAACGCCTCAAGCTCTTTTTTTACAAACTGCGTTAGATGGTTGGAAACCAAACTTTGCACATTACTTTGAACCCGGAAAAGGTTATTTAGGGGGAGACTTTTTCTTTCCAACAGATGGCGCCGCGCCATCATGTATTGAGTTTACTGATAACCTATCTCAATTAGAAAAAAGTGTCGTTATTCGACATTTAGCTGTAACGGGGCTCATTTTGTCATCAGGTGGTAAAACAGTAAACTGTTTATTCCATCCAAGTATGAAACAAAATGAACATGATCGATTTGCACTTCGCATTCAATCTGTTATTGATAGTTATAAAAAAAATCAACAAGAATTTATTAAAGATTTCAGATCAGAATTTGCAAATCTTTCAAAGGGTGAAAATATTACTAAGAAGACATACAATAAATCTTTAGCAATTATCACGAAATTGTTTGAGAATAATGTCATTAAAGTCCTTGTCATGAATGGACAGCATCGTATTCCTAGTTCAGAATATGCTTCCGGATGTAATTTCATTGTTGGCGGCAATACATTAGGAAGAGGCATCACATTTCCAAGCCTCCAGACAATATGTTATACGCGTATATCTCGAAAACCCCAAGCGGATACAATGTGGCAGCATAGCAGAATGTTTGGCTACGACCGAATACCTGAACTCATGAAGGTGTTTATAAGTCGCGATACATATAAAATCTTTTCTGATATTAATGCAACTAACAATGCGCTTATTTCTCAAATTAAAGCCGACATTTACAATCCACAAATCTATTATCCCAAAGATATTAAACCTACAAGAAGTAATGTTCTAAATAAACAGCATCTAAATCTTATTCCTGGCGGTGTAAATTATTATCCTTTTAATCCTGACAATCAAACTTTTGAAGATATTACGCAATTATTGAAATCCTTTTCTGAAGCGACACCTAAACATCAGGTATCATTAAGATTGATAAGACAAATACTCAGCCACATCGTTCCAAGCGAGGATTTTAATTTGGAATGCTTTTTGTCTGCGGTCGATTCATTTATTGCACAAAAGCCTTCTGCCCAAGGTTATTTAATTGTACGAAGAAACAGAAATATTTCTCAAGGTACTGGCGCTCTGCTTTCACCAAACGATAGAATCATTGGAGATACTATCCTCGATTCCGTCGTATTAACAATGTATGAAGTGATCGGGAGTGGATGGAAAAAGAAAAATTTATGGATTCCTAACGTTAAATTACCTAAAGGATATACTTATTATAACATAATAGAGACTTAATCTGAAGAGATTTCAATGATAACGAATAATATTCTAAATGAGATTTTAATTAATCCTATAAATAATAATGACGAATTATTAATACTTTGTGGCTATGCAACTCCCGCTATGGCATCTTGGTATATCAAGCACCTTGAAGAAAACAATCTGCCAACGGTAAAGCAGTCTATTATTATTGGAATGTGTCCTTCTATAGGAATAAGCTGTGCAATTCATTCTGGTTTCATCCTTTTACAAAAAGAAAAAGAATCCTTTTTTCAATGCAGCTATATTTATAAATTACCTCCGATTCATGCCAATATTTATATCTGGAAAAATGATAATGCATTAACTCGCGCATTTTGTGGAAGTGCTGATTTTATTCAGAAATCATTCCTTTCAGGTCAAATTGAGGTTATGTGTGAGTGTGATCCTTATGATGCATACGCTATTTATAATAAATATGAGAAAAATTCTATTTATTGTACAAACATTGACGTCGACAATGAAATTCAGATTAATGAAAAGAATCCATTTTTTGATTTTCAAAATAGCTCAGATGATATTATTGGACAAGGAACCGACAAGATCACTTTATCATTATTAACAAAAACAGGTAATGTTGGAACGACATCTGGATTAAATTGGGGACAAAGAAAAGGTCGAGAAAAGAATCAAGCATACATACCATATAATAAAAAATACAGAAAAGATAATTTCTTTCCTCAACAGGGGCATTTTACAGTATTAACTGATGATGGATGCTCACTTATATTGCGTCTTGAACAAGAGAATAATAAAGCTATTACTACCCCACTTCGTAATGCCGATTTAGGGGAATATTTTCGAAACCGATTAGGACTTCCAAATGGGGCTTTAATAAAAAAGGATGATTTAATAAAATATGGCAGAACAGACGTTACATTTTATAAATTAGATGATGAAAATTTTTATATGGATTTTTCTTCAAACAATAAATAGCTTCTTATGACTGATAACCATACGAAAATAATCCGAAGTATGAATATGTCTCATATTCGTAGTCAGAATTCTAAACCTGAAATAATTGTTAGAAAATTTTTATTTGCAAAAGGATTGCGTTATAGAAAAAATGTACGTTCACTTCCTGGATGTCCCGATATTGTTTTAAAAAAATATAAAACTGTAATCTTTATAAACGGCTGTTTTTGGCATAAACACAATTGCAGTCGTTTTGTCTGGCCAACAACAAACATTGATTATTGGAAACCCAAAATCAATTCAAACGTTCAACGCGACAAGAAAAACAAAACACTTTTAAGAAAAGATGGCTGGAATGTTATCGTTATTTGGGAATGTCAGCTTAAAAAAAAGGTAATTGACCAAAATTTAGCTAAATTATATAAACAAATAGTAAGTAATGGCAATTTGTAATAATCTATTCTTTGATATTTGATGGTATTGTCGGATATGGAATACCTGCAAAACAATTTAAAAGCGCTTCAAAAATAATTTGCGCTCCTCTGCAAGGAACTGCCATTCCGATCTGTTTTCGTACGCTCTCTTTGCTGCCCACAAATTCAAAATCATCAGGAAAAGTTTGAAGTCTTGCACGTTCACGATTTGTTAACGCTCGCGGTTCCTTCCAATGGTAAATATGCGTTCCACCTCCACCGCTCCCCGTTACTGTATACGAAGGTTTTTTAGGGTCAAGCCGTTTATAAATCTGGCTTATTTGTGCCCCAGAAATATGAAGTTGAAGACTTTCGGGTAAATTTGCGGTAAAAGCATTCTGTCCAGGCAAAATATGCTTCAATCGTTCAACGACCAAAGGAGACTGTTTTGTCTTTTCGTGATTTTTTGCATCTTCAGCAATCGGAGGAACAGTAATCGCTGTTCGACACGAGTTGTCTATATTGCGATATGGTTCAGGTGAAGGAACTTTGAATTCAACATTCCAATCCTTGTGAATACCGATAATAATAATTCGATGTCTCGCTTGAGGAATGCCATATTCTTCAAATTTATAAAGATGCGGCGTAACTTCATAACCTGCACGGCGAAATTCTGATAAAATTTTTGAAAACGCTTTGCCGTCATTTGCATTTCGTAAGCCGTTTACATTTTCAGCCAAAAACCAAATTGGTTGAAATTTTTTTAATGCTTTAACGCCATAAGAATACAATGGACCATAAACTCCATCCATTCCTTTGCGTTCTCCTACAACACTAAAATCATTACATGGAAAACCAAATGCCAATGCATCAATTTCTTGCAATTTATCAAAATCCAGTTTTCTTACATCATCATGATATACGGATTTAGGTTTATCAGGGCAAATGTTCTTACGATATGTTTCGCAAGTATCTGAATCATAATCATTCGCCCATTCATGAATGATCTTATATCGCGAGTCTGCAATTACTGCATTCTTAGCTCCCCATGCAATTCCACCGGGGCCACAAAACAATTCGCCTAATCTAAATTCTGTTACTTCACTTTTTTTACGGTTTGATGTATTAAAATTACTGATAACAGATTCTATTGATTTGTGTTTTTTAGAACTTACAAAGTCAATTAATTGATGAATAAAATATCGCTCCTCCGCAGTTAAATTCTCAACAAAAATAAATGAAGAATCAGAACGCAACTCATCATTGGTTATATAACCCGTATTAAATAATATATCCAAAAGTGATATATTGAGTGCTTTTGCAATTTTTGAAATATCATCCAAATTGAGTTTAGTGTTCGTCTCTTTTTCAATTTTATGAATGGTACTATCACTCAAATTGCAAAGGTCTCCAAGCGTCTTTTGAGAAATATTTAACGCTCTGCGTTTTTGATAAATATATTGTCCTAGACTAAACATTTTTACCTCCGTATTGATTACAATTATAGCAATACGCTGCTTTTTGTCAATGCTTATAATGGATTTCGCTGCCAAAAATTCGGTTTTTTTATAAAAAAGCGTAAATTTCGAAATAATAAGCATATTTTCATTTTTATCTAATGTTATGTTTGTTTTATTTGTTTAGTTCACAAATGAACTCAAAATACCGATATAATATCATATAGAATTTACCTAGCTTTATATAATATTCCTTTCCCATGAAATTATTTTTATTTCCCGGACTGGCGTGTACTGAAGATTTGTTTGTTTTGCAGAAGCAGGCGTTGAGCGACGTCGTTGACGTGGTCGTCCCGAACTGGATTGAACCTCAGCGGGGGGAGACGCTCAAAGAGTTTGCTCTGCGGTGGGCGGAGGATGTCTACAAGCAGTATTTCGACCCGGAAAACGGAGCGGTGGAAAACGCCTGTTACGTCGGCGGGCTGTCGTTTGGCGGAATGGTCTCGCCGATTATCGGAGGGTATCTGGCAGAACGCGGCGTCGACGTCAAGGGGTGTTTTCTCCTGGCGTCCATCCGCGGCGGAACGGAAATCCCGCCGATTTCCAGAGTCTTTTGGAAAATCTCCTGTCTGTTTCCCAACGGCAACTGGAAGCTGGTAAAACTCTGGGCGCGGTTTCAAATCTGGATTCGGGGAAAGCATATCACTTTTCTCGCTGAGAATGTACTTAACCAGCTTATCGACAGCCCGGTTCAGCGCAGTCACAACGTTTTAAGAATGATCTGCGCCTGGCGCGACAAGCCGGCGGATTACCCGTTTCCGATTTGGCATCTGCATGGCTCGTCTGACCGTCTCCTGCCAGTTCGGCACACTCACCCGGACGAAATCGTCAAAGGCGCGGGACATATCCTCACCCTGCTCTGCCCGGAAGAAGTCAACCGGTTTATCCGTCAGCGAATTTCCTGATTTTTGAGTATTTAATTTACATCCCCCCTCTTTTATCTCAAACTAGAGCTTGTATAATATTAGCTAAAAGCTAACAACTAATAGCTAACGACTCAAAAAACTACTCCTCCGTGGGTTAAAACCCACGGCTATTAATATTGAACCGCTAAAGCGGTTCTAGCAGAACGCTGTCGCGTCTGTTTTTTATTTTCGCTACTAAACATGAAATTCGCCTACAGTACCAACGCCTACCGTAATTTTACTATCGAACAGACTGTTTTGAAGGTTTCCCGGCTGGGATATCACGCCATTGAACTTCTGGCGGACGTCCCGCACGCATGGCCCGCCGGTCTGCTGCCGGTTCAGATTGACAACATCCGCGACGTCCTCGAACGATGTCGGCTTGCCATTTCCAACGTCAACGCTTTCATGATGAACGCCGTTGCCGACCCGCGCCAGCCGTACTGGCACCCGTCCTGGATTGAGCCGTCTGCCGAGTACCGCGCCATTCGTCGAGAGCATACAAAGCGATGCCTGCGATTGGCGGCGCAGCTGGGCGCGAAGAACATCCAAACCAATCCCGGCGGCCCGATTCCCGACGGCATGACCCGTCAGGAGGCGTACGACGTCTTCTATGAGGAAATCATGCCCTGCATTGAGGTCGCGGAAGAAGTCGGCGTTGACTTGCTGATCGAACCGGAACCGCAGCTGCTAATCGAGAAGTTTGAACAGTACCTGGAATTCGCCGACTGCATCGACAGTCCCCGCCTAGGTTTGAACTTCGATATTGGGCACGCCTTCTGCGTCGGACAGAACCCCGTCGACTGGATCGACCCGCTCAAAGACCATACCCGCCATTACCACATCGAGGACATCAACGAACAGCGCGTTCATCATCATCTCGTTCCCGGAGAAGGAGTTATCGACTTCCCGCCCATTCTGGACGCCATCGAAAAGTCCGGCTACAAAGGCTGGGTTACCGTCGAACTCTACCCCTACGTTGACGACCCCGACAGCGCAGGCCGAGAAGCCCTCCGCGTTCTGAAAGGGTTTGGAGCGTAACGGTTAGAATATTTAATACGGGCGCGTTGCAGCGTTTGCCGGAACAGCCGGTTTGTTCTGGCTGAGAAGAAAGAACTCGTTACAGAAAAATTGATTTATTTCCATGAATAAAACTCGATTTTTTGCTCTCGCAATCCTTTTCCTCGGTCTGACGGCTTGTCAGGCTCAGGAAAAGGATTGTGTTATTTATCGATGGACTCAATTAGACGGCAGCGTCTCGTTGTCGTTTTGCGAACCTGAACCGAAGGACGATTTTTATCGAATCCGCATTCCCGCTTCCGCGGTTGGAACGGATGTAAAGTATCTGGACGTCTGTTCGCCGTTTGCCAAAGCGTCTGTCGGCGACGACGGCTTTTTCGTCCTGTCGCAAGGGCAGCTTATCACGTTTCGGGATCAGCCGGATGGTCTGTATTCGCCGGGCGTCGTTCCCATGCCGATGCTGGGAATCAAGACGCCGAAAGCGGGCTGCTGTCTGGTCGTCGTTAAGGGGATGCCGTACGATTACCGCCCGCGCGTTCAGCTCAAAGACGAGAAATACTCGCTCAGCCTGCGCTTTACGTTCAATGGCGTCAAGCCGTACGAGGACGTTATTATTGACGTTTACCCCCTCGGGCGCGAAGGGTCGTATTCCGACGTCGCCCGGCGGTATCGTCAGTATCAGCTTGACCGCGGCGAGTGCGTTCCGCTAGCTCAGCGCGTTAAAAACAATCCGGAACTGCAGTACGCCGTCGAGTCGGTTGAAGTGCGCCTTCGTCTGGGCTGGAAACCGGTTCCGTCTCCCGTAGCGGAGCAGACGCCGGAAACCGAGCCGGAAATGCGCGTCGCGATTGACTTCGACCGCGTCGCCGACATCATGGACGAATTCAAACGTCAGGGAATCGACAAGGCGGAGTTCTGCCTGGTCGGCTGGAATATCGGCGGGCACGACGGTCGATACCCGCAAATCTTCCCCGTCGACGAGCGTCTTGGCGGCGAAGAGAAACTCAAATCTCTCATCCAAAAAGCCCAATCGATGGGGTATCAAATAACGTGTCACACAAATTCAACGGACGGTTATTCAATCGCCGATTCATGGAACGAGGATCTGTGCCTTGTCAATCGCGACGGGACGATTAATCATCCGCTGACAACCTGGGGCGGAGGGAGAATGTACAATCTGTGCCCCAAACCGGTTTACGAGCGCTATACGCAAAACGACCTGCCGCGAATCGCTCAGCTGGGATTTCACGGCGTGCATTACATCGACGTCATTTCGACCGTTGCGCCGCGCGAATGTTGGGACAAGAATCACCCGCTCAATAAACGGGAATGCGTCGAGTACTGGAAAAAGATTCTCGCTCAGGGACAAAAGAACTTCGGCGCCGTCGGCTCGGAAGGCGCGTTTGATCACGTCATTTCCCATTTGGACTACTGCCTCTACGCAACGTTTAACGACATTATCGACCCGTCCAAAATGCCGTTGGTGGAACGCACCGTCCCGATGTGCCAGCTGGTCTACAACGGAATTCTGTTACAAAACCCCTGTACGGCAACTGTCAACCCAACGCTCAAAGGCGCTGCGGCGGAACTTAAACTGCAAGAGTTCAACGGACGCCCCGTTTTCTACTTCTATTCCAAATTCAAGTCGGACGGCAAAAGCTGGATGGGTGACGCCGACTTAACTTGTCAGACAGACGAACAGCTGATAGAATCCGTCAAGGCGGTTAAACGATCTTACGACGAATACCGCGCCCGTGTTGCGCTTCAGTACCTGTTCATGGACAAACACGAACAACTCGCCCCCGGCGTTTTCAGAACAACCTTTTCCGACGGAACCGTCCGCGAGTTTAAATACGAGGAGTAAATGAGTAACGAGACGCCGACTGAGACTGCCGAACCGAAAAATGATTTGCTAACAAATTATTTTCTGGGCGTGATTAATATCGGGCTGTTTTTTACGTTGTCGTGTTTGTTGGATCAATCGATAGGCGGTTTATATTTTGGAGCGTTATGGTTAGTTGTCTATACCGGTTATGTTTTCGGCTCTGCAATTCTGTTTGTAGTTGAAGACAATTTCCCAAGCGTGAAAAGTATTCGCACGTATTATCTAAATCGCTATATAATATTGCTTTTTGAAACAGGTTTGATATTATTGGCAATATTATTAGTTCCATGTTTAATAAATGTTATTTCTCATATACACGACGATATTAACTGGGGATCCTTGTTGGGAAGCGCTATTATCCTCTTTCCGGCTTTATACGTTCTTTCAAGTTTGATTTCGATTGTTGCCGTTGTATTTTCAATGCTGTTATTCGGCATGAGGCATTATTGTGATCTGGATTACAATCCGATTGTTCATCCCGAACCCTCTAAACAGACCAACAGTTCTCCAATTAGACGGAACAGGAACGCTTTCCAGCAGATTGTTATAGAAATATGGCGTCAGTTTGCAATTTTTACGTTATGGATAACGTTTCCACTACTATTAATAGTTGGGTTGTTTATAGAAGATTTGTTAAGTATAGGAGAATTGGATTTTAGTGCAGTCTTAATAGTTCCGCTGGTTGTTGGTTCCGTAATAATACAGTTTGCGTACATTGTTTTCAACGTCGTTATGAGAAGAATCTATTCTCTGGCATGGCGGGGAATTCAAAAGCGTTCGTTTTTACAATAATATGCAAAAAGTTTATTTCTTTACGATTGACAACGAAGATTTGATTATGTATAATGACATCAAATTTACCAAGACCAAATTGGAGCATAATTCCCATGTCAAATGAAACAATAACAGAAACTGCCGAACCGAACGCATTGTTAACGCGAAACTTTATAACAGGCGTTGTAAATTTAACGCTGTTCTTTCCTTTGCTGTATTTATTTATAAGATATAATAATTCGTTTTTCGGATTGCCGTTTGATAAATTGTCTATTCATAAAATGATATTTCATTATGGGATATGGATATTTTTCTATGTGATATACACTTTAGCGGTTTCTTCTTTTGAGAAAAACTCCGACAGGACAAAGGCGTTTTACATTACTTTTGTAAATCGTTTTAGTAAACTGTTAATGGTAATCAGCATACTATTGTTTGCATGCTGGATATACTTCGACAAGTCTGTTCTACCAGAATCAAAAAATCTATCATATTTTATTATATCTTATTCGCTCACGCTTGTTTTTTCAAGTATGATTTCAGTAATTTTAGTATCAATCTCAATGCTGTTTACTGAATTTTGTCATAGTTTTTTTGATTATGACCTGCCAGTTCCGTCCGACTATTCAAACGAACCAGACTATTTCCAGCACAATCGTTTTTTGGGGGCTATTTGGCGGTTTGTTGTTGATATATGGCGTCAACTTGTTATCTTTATGGTATTGCTTGCAACGCCGTTGACGTTTTTTGTAATAATATCATTATTGGCAGCTGGCAAGGCATTTTTGGTTGTTTCGTGGATATTCGCAGTTGTACTGGTTTATTTTGTATTGATACAATTTACGTACATCGTTTTCAACGTCGTTATGAGAAGAATATACGCATGGATTGGGAATAGAATCGCGGCACGTGAATAATGAGAACAGCGGCGGTTAAAACAGATAATCTCTGTCAAAAGAGTTTCCGCGCAAATAATCTTATATTCATATCTTCTGACCGCTTTGCGTTAATAGTTTGTTACTGCTAGTCTTGACATTTTATGCAGCGAAAACCCAGAGAGTACTCCCGTTCTTCAGGATTATCATAATTGCGATTAGCGGAACGGCAAAGGCTGGCGGGATTAACCCAGCAGCCGCCGCGATGAATGCGCCAGGTATCGTCTGAATTTCCCAGCGGATCTGTTACATGCCTGTCGGGATAATCGGCTTTCAAATCCTGACACCATTCGTGAACGTTTCCATGCATGTCGTACAGACCCCAGGCATTGGATTGATAGCTGGCAACCGGCGTTGTATTTTCTTTATAGAAACCATATTTTGTTGTACCGTACGCTCTAAAACCATTGCAGTTAGCGCGATCTCCATTAAGAGCGTTACCCCAAGAGAATGCAGTAGCGCTTCCTGCCCGGCAAGCATATTCCCATTGAGCTTCTGTTGGAAGCTGAAACGTCTGACCGGTTTTGTCACTAAGCCATTCACAAAACGCTATCGAATCATCCCAGCTAACACACACTACCGGATGATTGTCATCTTGAACAAATCCAGGATTAAGCCATGAATATCTTTTATCTATATCAGACTTGCCGCATAACCACCCGAAAGGCGTTCTTCCTTTAGATTCATATCCCGTATCGTTAACAAACGCCTTGAACATGCCAACCGTTACTTCCGTTTCCATCATCCAAAAACCTTTGGTAAGCGTAACTTGATGCTGTCTTTCGTCATCATCGCGTTCTTTTTCGTCTTCGGGCGATCCCATCATAAACGTTCCTGGAGGACACCAACGAAAGACAAATTTTACATTGTTAATTGTTATTGATACGCGTTCTCCCGCTTTTGAGCCTGTTTCAGGCAACTGAACTCTATCTTTAACGGCGTCAGGAACGTCATGTTCAGTTTGAGCTTCCGATTGATCGTCTACCAACAACACACAACGAAACCCAACGATAACAGTCCGTTCGTTTGAAAATTCACTGTACCGTTCCGCTGACCGGCTGCGCTTGGCATCGTAATACCAACAGCCGCCGCGAATAGTAATCAGAGTGTCGTTCAAAGGACCTATCGGATCAGTTTCACTCTTGTCAGAATAGTCTCTGGAGCCATCCTGACACCATTCCCAAACGTTGCCATGCATGTCAAACAACCCCCAGGCGTTGGGTTTATAACTGCCTGCCGGCGTCGTTTTACCAACATATTTGCCTTCGATTGCTGTACCGTATGGATAAAAACCATTGATGTTCGCTTTATCGCCATTAAGCGCATTTCCCCAGAAATATGCCGTTGAGCTGCCTGCCCGGCAAGCGTATTCCCACTGCGCTTCTGTAGGAAGTTGAACGGATCCCTTCAGTTTGCTCCCAAGCCATTGGCAGAATTCCACCGCATCGTACCAGCTTACGCACGTTACAGGATGGTTTTTGTGTTGGCTTAATCCGGGATCGCGCCATGAATATTTGGCATCCTTCTTCATTATATCCCCCGTCCAACCCATTGGCGTAGTTCCTCTCGAATCATATCCCGTTTCGTTGACAAAGGCGTTGAACATGGCAACGGTAACTTCTGTTTCCATTATCCAGAAACCTTTAGTAAGCGTAACTTCATGCAGAATCTCCGTATCAAGACGTTTTTCTTCTGTTTCCGGCGACCCCATCATGAACGTTCCGGCTGGAATCCATCGAAAGGCGATTTCAACGCCATTGATTACTTTTGACGCCCGGTCGCCCGCTTTTTTGCCTTCTGCGGAAAAGGGGCTTGAAGCAAATTCAATTGCTTCTTTTTCCTTCAGATAATCGCTGTTATTTGGATATATTGCAAGAGCGCCGTTAATGCTGGTCAACGCTTCTTCATATTCCTTTTTAGCTCTCAATTCCTTAGCTTGGTTATAGCGTCGAGCTGCCGTTTGTTCTTTAAAATATGCGTTGTCAATTTCATCCAGAATCGTCTTCAGTCGCTGTTGTATAACCTGAGCGTTCGTATCGTTTTGCTTAACGAGATACTTTAACAGCAGACGAATCGTATCCAGCCGAACCTCCAACGTCTCTGTTTCTGCAGAAGACAGAGTCGGTTTGATACGATAAAAACCTTCTAAGGACTCCACGATAGTTTCCCAGTCAGGATCTTTATTATCCAAATCTTTAACGCATTGAGCAAGCGTTTTCATATACGGATTGCTCATGATACGGAGCGTTTCGTTTCGACATGCATCCAGACTCTTGAGATATGCGTCAAAAAATCCTTTTTCAAAATCTTCGGAGACGTCGTCTACCGATTTTTTGAGTTTATCGACAATTTGAAGCCAGGCGTCGCATGCGTTTTCCGGCTGTTTGTTTTTCAAAAGCTCTGACGTTTCTTTTTTAGCCTCTTCAATGATCTTGCTGGTATCATTTTTCATCCGACCTAAAACAATGCTCTGCGCCTTGTTTTCCGGAGTTTGGATTTCGGCTAAATCTGGCAGAGCCGGCAGTTCCTCGATTGAAGTCAACTCCAATCCGGGTATTTTCAAGATGTTGTTTCTTACGGATTCAATTAGCGATTTATGAACCTTGTCTTTAATTACAGCCAACTCTGCAGAAGAAAGCTTTCTTTTGTAGTCGTCGGGAGACAGATTCTCCCATTCGTCTTGTTTATCAATATCGTTTGCGGCAAGAATCGCGTCTACCTCCTCGTCGTCGTCATCCGAAACGTCGAGACTGGCAAGCAAGCGCTCCAAATGATCGCGTCTCTCTTCCAACTGTATAATTTGATTTTCAAGTTCCGCTTTCCGATCAGTAAAATACGTTATAAAGCTTTCCAAATCGAGATCTTTATTTCTTGCGGCTTTTACTTTCGCAAACCACGGCTGTGAATCCCACTGAGACTTATCCTTGACGAGTTCCGCCTCAATTTCATCCACGGACTTTCCTGAACGACGGCACAGCGAATTAAACTCCGTCTGTGTTTCTTTTTGCTTAACGCTATATTCTATCAAAAGAGAATCTGCCTTTAAAAGACTGATCTTTTTGCCCTCTTTGACAGCTAGACCGTCTTTATCAACCGCGTCATGTTCAAGGATATATTGAACTTTTTTCAGTTCGTCTTCTAATACTTTCCTTTTCTCTTCTTTTGAATGCGGCTTCGCTTGAGCGACATTAACCTCAGCCGCCGCTTCTGTTATTTCTGTTTCTGACGCTGGTTGTTTAGGTGCGTCACAACCTGTCATCGTTATAGAAGCAAAGAACAGCAGTATTAAAACGCGTTTCATAATCATCCTCTGACTATATGTGTATTAATATCAATTGCTATTTTATTTGTTCAACATCAGTCATCTGAACGGCGATTCTCGCCGTAAAGATTCCAAAAAGGCCGAATCCACGAGGCGAGATGCGCCCAAACGTTTCCGCGGCGGCTTGTTGATTTGGAAGCGTCCAAAATCGTGCGGCGGATTATTTGGCAAATCCAGCTTTGAGCTTGAGCGTTGCTCTTACCGCTATATGAATCAACCTTGCGGAAAATCTTTATTAAAACCTCTTGAAGTATGTCTTCCGTTTCATTTATGTTAATATAATAACTGTTCGTTGTCAAGCGCCGAACAAGGTTTTCACAATATCCCCAAAAATCATCAAATATGTTTTTCGCCAGCTGTTCAAAAAGGCGTTCATACCGTTCCTTATTACTTCCGCTGCGAATTAATTGCTGAAGTTCTGTCAAGAGAACGTGATAACCGGGCGCTTCTTCCGCATTGGCGCTATTGGGTATATTTTCCACGATTCATTTCTCCAATTGGTCTTGACGTAAAAAGGAAACAACAGGTTAAAAGAGGAACAGGACGGTCAGAGCAATTCCCAACCGCCTGTCCCTGCAGAGGATGATTCGTTCCTGACATTCTCCCGAATCAGGAATAAACCGCTTAATCCCACAAAGCGTCCAGAGAATTGGAACCGCCTGAATCCGATGGAATTTCCGGCATTGAGAAGACGTCGCCGTTAACCGGCGCGTCGGCTTCTTCGCGGATTACTTCCGCAGTTGCATTTAATTCGTCGATTTCATCTTGAATCGTTTCAAAATTTTTATCGATATCGTTCATATTGACGTCTTCAACCAACGAACTCAGTTTCGTCATTTGCAGATTGATCTCTGCGATTTCGCGTTCTGTTTCCAATTTTAACAGCTGAACTTCAATCTTTTCGATTTCACTATAGATTTTTTTTTGCTTAGCAAGCATCTGTTGAGCGACTTCGTATCGACTTGCAATCAGATCTCGTTTTTTGTCCAGGAGAGAATTCTTTTGCTCGTATTCCTCCTGCCATTTGACAAGCTGATTATACGCGTCCATTGCAGAACCCTCTTTTCCGCCAAAGACGATTTTCTTCTGCTGTTGCTCCTCTGTCAGCGTTCCAATCTCGCTCGGCTTGGGCAATCCCGCCGTTTTGATTGCTTGCGCCAGCTGTTCGATAGCAAATTTCGTTCTGGCGAGCGCTTTCTGTTCGCGTTCGACGCTCCGTTCCATCGTTCGCGCTGCGATTTTCATGTTGCGTGAACGCACCTTCAGAGAATTCGCCTGACTCTTAGCCTTGGCAATTATGGATTCCGCACGCGAAACCGCCGTGGCGCGTTCAATCCTTTGAGAGATGTCGCTGACCTGCTTATTGAAAAAGCCAAACTGCCAGATAATAATACCCAAAATAACCGCCAAAATGCCGATCGTTGCAAAAATATTTTTCATCTGAGTTCTCTCCTTTATAAGGCGTCATATTAAAGGTAACGAAAATATCAAACAAGAATTAAATGCGAAGCGAAGAAATGTAAGCATTTGCTAACATGTTTAATCTGATTATCAGCAGACAGTTCAAGGGAACCGTGAGTATCAGCGCCGCAGCCACCGCCAAAAGCGCCTGATTAACCATTTTCACGTTCGCTTCCCACCGATGTATTTTGATTGCATCCTCTGCGGCTTTGCGCGCTGAACGCTGGCAAATCTCAGACCACCGCTCCTGCAGACTCTGTTTAAGCTCTTCTTTTGAGTCTGCAGTTATCGAATCGTTTTCAATCTTAACCGCCATTGTTTCGTCCTTTCCAGGGTTCATATCAAACTTTTTTAGGAAACGTTTTCTATAAATATAGACGATACTGCTATGGTTTTTTTAGGGATTGTTCTGCGAAGCATTTAGCCTCGTACGTTTAATCAGCTATAACGTCCGTTTAGTCATCTGAGAGCAACTGCTCTTTATTCATATTTCTTGAGAGCTTTGATTGCGTCTTCGTTTCCTTGTTCAGCCGCTTTGCGGAACCAGCGTACCGCTTCTGTACGGTCTTGATGAACGCCTATGCCGCCTTCATAAGCAATGCCAAGAATATTTTGGAACTGGGGGTCGCCGTTATCAGCCAAAATGCGAGACCATTTTATGGATTCCGCGAAGTCTTGAACTACGCCATCGCCGTTATAATAACATAGGGCGAGCTTTCTTTGTGAAGGAGCGTGACCTTCTTCTGCCGCCTTCTTCCAACATTCGATGGCTTTGATCTTATTAACCGAGCAGCCGTTATAGCCATAATAGTAGTCGCGGCCTTGATTGAAGAGTTTTTCCGGGTTGGGTTTGGAATCGCAAGCAGTAAAGAGCAAAGCTGTTAAGAGCAGAGCTGTCAACGAAACGACTTTTCTAAATGAAAGCATGATAGCCTCCTGTAACAGGGTTGTTTGGGAATTCATCACATAAACTATTGGCAATTAATCCATTTTGGATTAAAAACATGTGCAATATTGGGTCAATTGCCATTTCTTATTATGCCAAGGAATTTATTTTCCTTCTCTATTTATAAAGACGACGTCAGACAGCGTGAAAAATAAAAATCGAGAAAATTTTAATAAAAAATCAGAATCCCGACTCGCCTAATCGCTTCACTTCCTTTTCCTTCGTCCCCCGTACGGAGGACGAGCGGAAAAGGTTATTTGGCGATATTCTTTTTTGTTTGTTCCTTGTTCCGTGGGTTGAAACCCACGGCTAGAAACATTGAACCGCTGATGCGGTTCTATTTCCGGGGGCTTACGCACCCCGGCTCGCCAACTCCTCACTCCTCACCCCTAACTCCTAACTCCCTCCCTCCGCCCCCTCTGTTATTTTCAGTAATTTGCTTTACAATATAATATATAAGCTGACAGACGGCGTCGGCTCTGATATTGATTATTAAACCCCTTTACCCGTTGATACCATGTGGTTTAAACAAGAATCGTCGAATATTTCCCGTGAACAGATTCTCGAACTTGCGCGTCAGTACGCCGCCGAGGCGAAGAAGCGCATTTGCGCCAATCCAAAGCGCGTTCTGCTGCTCCCGCCGGATATTACCCGCGCTCATTCCGGTTCCGGCTGGATTGTTGAAGAACTGTATAAAATCTTCACCGCCGACGGCGCGGACGTTCATCTGATTCCCACTCTCGGACAGCACGTTCCGCATACGCCTGAACAGAACAAATGGATGTTCGGCTCCGTCCCGGAAGAGAAGATTCACGTTCACGACTGGCGCAGCGGCTCGACTGTAATTGGAGAAGTCCCGTCGTCGTTCGTCAAAGATGTTTCCGGCGGAAAAGTCGATTGGGCGATTCCCGTCAGTCTGGACAACTTCCTGCTCAACGGGAATTGGGACCTGGTTCTCAACGTTGGGCACGTCGTTCCGCACGAGGTTTTGGGGTTCGCCAACCACAACAAGAACTACTTTATCGGCTTGGGCGGAAAAGACATGATTTGCGCCTCGCACCTGATGGCGGCTTGCTGCGGAATTGAAAACAACCTCGGCACGCTGACCACGCCGCTGAGAAAATGCTTCAACAAGGCGGAAAAGGATTATCTCGGATTCCTGCCGGACGCCTATTTTGAAGTCGTCATGGCTTACGACGCCGAAGGCAAGCTGGTTCACACCGGCGTTTACGCAGGCGACGACGTCGAAACGTATCTGGAAGCGGCGCGGGCGTCACAAAAGCAAAATATCACCGTCGTTCCCCCGCTGAAAAAGATTGTCGCTGTTATGCAGGGCGACGAGTTCTATTCCACCTGGGTTGCCAACAAGGCGATTTATCGAACCCGAAAAGCCCTGGCGCAGGACGGCGAACTGCTCATTATCGCGCCGGGCCTGGAACGCTTTGGCGAACAGCCGGAAATCGACGCGATTATTCGCAAGTACGGCTATTCTGGAACGGAAAACGTTATGCGGCTGTATAAGGAATGCCCGGACGACGGCGATTTGAAGAACTTTGCAGTCGGAACCGCTCACCTGATTCACGGCTCTTCCGAAGGGCGATTCAAGATCACCTACGCCCCCGGCAAGATGAGCCAGAAAGACATCGAATCCGTCTGCTTCAACTACGCCGACATCAACGAAACGCTCAAACGTTACAATCCCGCCGAGCTGAAAAACGGGTTCAATACGATGCCCGACGGCGAAGAAATCTACTTTATATCCACGCCGTCCGCCGGTCTGTGGAGCACGGCTGACAGACTGAACTAAGCGTCGTGTGACGATTAAAAACAAACAACGAGTTGCAGGATACGCTCTTGCAACTCGTTTGTTATATTCAAAGACTACGTTTACTTTTTTTGTCGGACAACTTTGCTGGGATACTTATCCAGCAGAGCTTGAACTTCTTCGACGTCAAGATAAATCGCGATTGGTTGCGGTCTAGTCTTGGGGAAAACGTCTGACAAAGGAATTGGCTGATTAAACGCGCGAACATGAGACAAGCAATAAGCGAATTTATTCTCGCTTTGCTTATCATTGAGCGGGTTGATTTCTTTGATTTCGGCAACGGCAACGATTCCCGGCTGCGGAGCATTGCTGACTTTAGATCGATATTTGCTCTTATCGCTTATCGTGCAATAAATGACGGCAAAATTAACGTCTACCTGAGGTTTCTTTTTTCGGTACTCCTCCGTTTTTGTACCAGCTAAAATTTCAGCAACAGGCTCCGGCTGAATTGAAAGAAGGACAGGATTTTTGATTTTAACCATAACAACAACTCGTTGAAAAAGGTTTACGATTCGGGAGATTCATAACTCAATTATAAAACTCCCTCCAATAACGATTATCGTTATTATAACCGCATTTATTATTTACTGCAAGAGGGAACGATAATCATTGTTGAATGATTTTTAGTTTTGACAAAAGCATGTCAGAACATGGTCTGCTGCCAGAAACCACGGCAAGACGGTTAATCCGTTCATTTGAAACAGGATTTCACAAGTTTCACAAACTGCTTGAACGCCTTCTGGAATGAACCTGCTTTTATATAATACCACGTTGAGTTCAGATATAATCGAGGCTTGAAGAATGCGTGATGCGAGCTTGCTTTGAATGGAGGATACGGCAGTTTTATCCCACGTCGAACAGAAGCGTCATCGATAGCTTTACAAGCCGCTTCCCATTGTTCTCTTTTTTTCCTGGAAGAGATGCTGTCGCTGCACCTCCGGTATTTAATCAATGGCTCGCGGAGGTTTTCCAGTTTTCCAATTTCACCAATCCGAAGCCACAAATCAAAATCTTGCGCGTAAGGAAGCTCTTCGTTATAGCCGTTAATTTTTTTCAAAATGTCCGCTCGAATTATTACCGTGGGATGTTTCATGGAACACTTTCCCGACAAATGGCGTTTTTCAATGTTTTCGTGAGAGCATGTAACTCTGTCGTTTCTGATTACATCTCCATCTTCATCAATAATTAAAGCGCCAGACCCGCAAACTGCGATTTCAGGATGCGCTTCCAAATATTGAAATTGTTTCTCAAGTCTATCCGGCATGGAGATGTCATCGGCGTCCATTCTGGCGATATATTTACCTTGCGCCAAATTGATAGCGTTATTGAGCGATTTTGTAACGCCTTGATTCGGTTGGTCAATAATGCGAATTCTGGAGTCTTTTGCCTGGTAGTTTTGAATGATCTCAAGACTGCTGTCGGTTGAACCGTCATTGACGATGATAAATTCAAAATCTTTAAATGTCTGTGTAAGAATAGATTCTATCGCGATGGACAAATACCGCTCAGAATTATAAACAGGCATAATCACGGAAATGCTAACAGTCATTTTAGTTTTTTTGAGACCGAACGTCGTAAGAGCGGTCAAACACGGTATGAATGATACAAAAAATCTCGCGTGAAGGACAGTAAATAAACAGGAGTTTCAGCAAGTCGGAAACTATACTAAATGATTCCAGCCCTGATTACAAATGGACTAACGTTTTCCTTTTTCTTTTGACAACAACGTAATGACGCGCTGATGGACGGCGTTTTCTATCTGTCGAGCGCAGGTTTGATAGAATTCCATCGTCCCTCCGTATGGGTCTAAAATATCGACGTTCTCCGGATTGAGCAGCCGAATTCTCGATTCCGCCTGCGGAAACGCGGCAACGAGCGCTTTCCGGTGAGATTCGCAAAGCGTGAAAATATAGTCGGCATAGCGAATAAGCGTTTCCGAAACGGTTTGGGCGGCGTGACCGGACAAGTCCAGACCTTTCTGTTTCATAACCGCTTTGGCATAGTCGGAAGCGGGCATTCCTGAAATAGCGGACAAACCGCACGACAGCGCAAACCAGCCCTTTTCTTCCAGTC
>JAZUMX010000425.1:0-3014 GCA_045603865.1 Thermoguttaceae bacterium | reverse complement strand
GGTTTTACCGCAGCCGTTTTTGCCGATCAAGGCAACCTTTTCGCCTTCCTGAATATCGAATGTAATGTCCTTTAAGATCTGTACATCGCCGAAAAACTTTCCGACGGAATGCAGAGATATATCAATCATAATGTTATCCTTTGTCTGAGGAATTATAGATATCTGCCGTGTTTCTTGATTTTCCGCAACCGGCGTTTGCGGTTCAGGGCTTATCGACCTGATCGCCTGTCTGCTCAAAACCGGTCAGCTTCTCCCGAAGGGTAAACTGAGAATCCCCCCAGCCCCGCCGCTGGACATTACTCAAAAAGACGTTCGACAGGTTCAGCTCGCCTGCGGAGCGATTCGAACTGGCGTTCTCGCCCTGCTGGAATGCGCCGGGCTGACCATGGCTGACCTCGACGCGGTGTATATCGCCGGGAATTTCGGCTGTCATCTGTCTGTTACAAGCCTGTTTGACGTCGGAATCCTTCCCCCCGGCCGCCCAGATCAGGTTCGATTCCTGGGCAACCTCGCCCTCGACGCCGCAGCAGACGTCCTGCGCCGCCCCGATCTGGAAGACGCCCTGTTCGACCTGAACCGCCTTGCTCGAAGCGTCAAACCGTTTAACCTTGCCGAACTGCCGGACTTCACCGACCGGTTCTCCAAGTCCATGACGTTTCCGGCGCCAGAGACCGTAATTTAATGTTGACGCCTGACGTTTGCGCAGGTCAGCCCGTACACGGATTTTGGCGAGCCGGGGTGCGTAAGCCCCCGGGAAAAACACGGATTTTCTCCGATTAGTTATTTTGAGTTCATTATTTTTAATATTATTCACAGGTTAAAAAATTCTTTGAATAATATTAACTACAGGGTAAAAGTTAAACAAGGACTCAAGTTAATCAATCGGTGTAAATCCGTCTCATCCGTGTTTTCCGTGTGGAACCAAACCATAGACCCTAAATTAACCTATTGTTTAGCTCACGAGTACAAACTTAATTCAGATACGTTTACCATGCCCGACTCCCCGCAGTTTACCTGTCCGATTTGCCGAAAGAAGTTTCTGGAATCCGAAACCGATGCGTTCCCGTTTTGCTCGTCCCGCTGCCGATGGATTGACTTAAACCGCTGGTTTAACGAAGAATACACCGTCGAATCCTTCCGCCGCAGCGACGAGGAAGAGGACGACGATATTCCCGTTACGCTTGAAGACATCGAAAATGACGGGAAAGAGGAATAGCGGGCGTTGGCTCCATCCGGGAATGCCAGAGAATGTAATATCATGACAAAGAAAAAAAGAATAACGCCCAAACGAATGGTTCAGATACGTCTTAACGAGGCGATGCAATCGTTTGAACAGTTCTTTGAGCATTATGGCATTTCCGAATCGCAGCGTAACGAAATGATTGAGAAATTGAATCAATCGGATAAGCCGTATTCTAAACAGGCGCTGGGAAATTTCTTGAAAATGTACATATTGATTAACGGGTGCATTGAGGAATTTGAGCAGAACGAGAACCCCGCCGGACTTCATTATTTTGATTGCGAAACAATCTGCCCTTGGAAAGGCGACCTTGATGTTGCAGAGGATCCTTGTGACGACGAAATAAACCAGAATCTTGCCCTCGCGATTTCTGTCGCCTGCGCATCGTACATGCAATATTTTAAGGATCGCAGCGCCGTACCACCTCGCGATCGTCCACCGTTCTATGAATGCCAAACCTGGCGCTATTTAATATTATTTTCGATTTTAATAGCGCTTACACTGTTGTTTTCGATATTGTGGGTACAGTTTATTTAACGCTACTTAAAGGAGTCCACAAATGAGAGAACAAGCCGCAATGTTCGCTATAATGATACTGTGGGCGTTCCATCTCGTCGTTATTGGGATACTCGCTTTAATTTACATCTTTAAGCTTCGGAAGACGTCCAAAAAAGATCAGTGGACAGCGCTGATTTTTCTTTTTGTCGCGCTCTTTTTTATCCATTACGGATTTCTCATCCAGGACGCGATGGTTCGCGGGTTTATGAATGGGCGGTTGGTCCTCTGTAAAGACGTGATTATCGAAATGCAAAACTACCCGCTTGAAGGAGACGACCGACTTCTTCTCCGATTGAGCGAGCTGCCGGACTGGCAGGTCGTTGACATTTCCTCGTCGTACTCATGGAATAACCCAATTAAATTTAAACGCTACGGGACGGATGTCAAACCCATGAGGCTGCATTTCGTTCCCTATTTTGAGTCTTCGCCGCTTTACTGGCTGTACAAAGACTTTTATACAGTAACAATGTCAGACAAATCCTGCGTTGGCTCGGAAGGAATTTATTTGCCGATGTCGCAGTTTAAAGACCCGACGTACTTCAGCGGCGCCCCCACGCACGTAATAAAATGGTCTTCCGACCCGAGCGCTCAAAATTCAGACGCCCTGAAGAAACTGGAAACCTTTTGTCTCCAAAACAACGAAGCGGAAAAACGCTATCTTCCAGCGGCTCCACCCGTTGACGACCCCGCCCCGTCAGAGGAAATCGAAAACGAGGGGAAAAACGAATAGCCGTTTTGTCTGTTTCGCAACAGATAAATTTAACCGCAAAGAACACAAAGAACGCAAAGAAATTTTTAAAACTTCGCGAACATCCTCCGCGTCTCCGCGCCTCCGCGTGAGATTTTTTCCGGGGGCTTACGCACACCGGCTCGCATAATCGTTGCAGTTCCTTTTCCTCCCGCCCTCCTTGCAGGAGGACGAAAGGAAAAGGTTATTTGACGATATTCTTTTATACGTTTTCATTATTCCGTGGGTTTCACCCACGGCTACAGACATTCAACCGCTACGCGGTTGGAAAACGTTACGCCAGAGCGTCGCCGAGAATCTCTCGCAGCGCTTTCTCGTAGGCGTTCGCCTGAACGAAGAAGCCGTAATCGTTGGCGTGACAGTTGTCCATGGTTCCGTCGCCGTCTGCCGGCATCTGGCTTTTGCCGTCCAGATAGTACAAGCCCTTAACGCCGTCGGCGACGAGTTTTTCGTAACCTTCTCTATTGG
>JAZUMX010000424.1:0-7357 GCA_045603865.1 Thermoguttaceae bacterium | reverse complement strand
AACAATTACTACAACAATGCCTACTTTAGTCAAGGCTTTGTGGCGAATAATCAACAATATTGCTCCCAACAAAGTAATGGCAGCGCCGCTTACAAATTTACAGAAACGGTTGATGGCGTACAACATGACTATACCCCAATTGTGCTTTGCGATTTGGGAGCTGTTCAAACAATCAACTCTCTTGACGTAACAGCTTACAGCATAGCTGGAAACAGCGTTAAAGGCATGAAAATAGAGTTCTACGACACTCCAGCGCTTTCTGGAACGCCTGTCCATACGCAGGAGTTTACTGTTGCTAATACCGGTACGACGACTTTGACTCTTAGTAAATCGGTTCAAGCCAGATATGCCAAATTCACTTTGACAAGTAATTACAATGGCGATCGCGTTGCTCTTGGAGACGTGATGTTTAACGTTGAGTCTTATTTAAAGACTCCGACTTCATCCTCGTCGAATAACACTGATGTTCCAACCCTTAGCGGTTACTCGGTAAGTAATCTTTATGTGATGAACGCGTCAAAGCAATGGTGTTCAAAAACTTCTGAAGGTGGAGATAAAGGCTATTTTAACGGTACGAATAAAAACCCCGTATTCACATTTAATTATTCAACTCCTGTAACGCTTTCCAGTGTTTTTATTCAGACCTACCCATCGAATGGCAATTCGCTCAAGGATTTCCAATTGGATATTTTTGATAACGCTGGAAATCAATCCACGTATAATTATGCAATGACCGATTGCAACTACGGCGTTCAAAATGGCTTTTCATTTCCTGAGGTTGAAAACGTTACGTCAGTTAAAATGACTGTAACCAGCAACTTCAAAGGCATTGCCCCCGGCGGCGGAGACCGAATTGGCGTAGGCGGAGTATATTTCTCGAATCTTGAACTGGATCTTCCGACAACGCCGGAGAAGAATGACGCCCCTTTGCACGATGATAATATAATAGTGCGGCCTACTGACGCATCATTTGTTATAGACGGGTCTAAAAGAGCAAATGACTACGCCCCGTTAAGTAATCTTTTTGATGGGACGGGAACCGACAAAGGTCCAACATACGGTTGGTATACAAAAGCAAGCGGTTCTAACTACTTTGATAATGGTTTTTCTCCCATTATTGATTTAACTTTGCCGAAAGGCACGTACGATAGTTTCTCTGTCTGGGGCTATGATTCTGTGGGCAACCAAATGACCGACTTTATTTTGGAACTGCTTAACGACGGTCAAGTGGTTTTCGCGGATGAGTTCCAAATGGGCAAAAGGTCAGCTTCTCAATATGCTACGTTCTCTCTGGACGGTAATTATTGCTTTGACACCGCACGATTGACGATATTGGATAATGCTTTCGCACGCTTTGTAAACGATGGCGGCGACCGGGTCGGGTTTGCGGAAATCGCTTTCTATCAGGAACCGTATTATTTTGCCAATTCACCTGATGCTTCCGCTAATTCATGGACTATTGACGGAACGACTAAGAAGGGCGTCAAGTTTACCGACAACGGCGACGAGACCGCAACGTTTGAAAATTCGATAGTTCTCAACGCAGACGGTACGTTTGAAGTCGGCGAAGAAAAGACGCTGACTATTTCTGGCTCTATTTCCGGCAATAAAGGCTTTGAAAAGATCGGCGCGGGAACGCTGACGCTTACCGGCGCTAATACGTATACCGGAATGACGACCGTTACCGAGGGCGCTCTCCAACTGACTGGCGACGCTGTTCAAACGAGTGGACCGATTACTGTCGAAACGGATGGAACGCTGGAATATAATATTCCAGGCGGTCAGACGGAAAAAACAACAATCACAGCCGACAACGCTATTGTCAGCGCCGGGAAAGTGATTAAGACCGGCGAAGGGACGCTGAAAATTGATCCTGCCGAGGGAGCCGTTGACGTCGAAAGTCTGGTTGTTTCCTCTGGTCGCTTGGATATGAAAACGTATTTCCAAGGCTCTCTTATAATTGGTGAAGAACTTGAAGCAGGCGAGTATACGACCGCGACGTTCTCGCCGGGCAATTCCATCGATACGCCGACTATAGACGGCGATTTTGAACTCAATCCCGGTTCAACGCTGTTGATGGAAATCGGCGGTCAAACGGCTGACGAAAACGATAAGCTGATTGTAACCGGCGACTTCACAATAGCAGACGACGCGATTATTTATCTTGCTTTGGCGGATATGGGCGCATTTTCGACAGGCGATACTTTTGAAGCGCTGATTCAGGCTGGAACCGCAGACGATGATTTTACAGACGCGATTTCGAACGCTATCGTCCCGGGCTGGCCGTTCTACGATTGGTCGGTTAATAAATCCGGCAACGAATATTATATTCGCGGCGTTTACGATCCCAACGCCGTTCCGGAACCGTCAACTTGGGCGCTGCTTGTTCTCGGCGCAGCCGGGCTGCTGTACTGGCGGAAAAAGAATGCGTAATTCGTAATGCGTAGTTCGTAATTACGCAAGCGTAACATTTTGGAGAGCGAGAGTGATGCGTAGGCGGAACTCTCGCTTTTTTCGTGGTTAAATATATTCGGGCGGTGTCAGCTGACAATTCCGCTTAACGCTGCATAGACGTTGCTCAGTTCCTGGGCGACGACTTCAGACCAGACGGCTCCGACGGCGCGGCAAGCGGAGTTCCACTGATTTTGGTGTCGGCTCAGGTTCTGTTCGTATGTCTTAAACAGCCCGGTGTCAGCGCGTCGGACGGCAAACTCGTCTGTCTCGCTGTCCGTCAGGCGAACGTCGCCGGAAAAGTCCGGGTGAACGTCCTGACGATCTAAAATCTGGACGTACGCCGCCCAGGCGTCGGCAGATCCCAGACGACGCGTAACGGCAAACGGGTCTTCTTCCCAAAGGAAATCGGAGAGAATAATTTTGAACGTCTTCGGATTCCAGTCTGGACCGGATTCGAGAATCGTCGCTCCCAATGAAGTCGTCGAATCGAACGCCATCGGCGCGCTTTGCTCGGTTATGAGCTGGCGATACGTCGAGCGGTCAAAGACGCCGTCTATCATTCGCCACAGCTGACAGGAGAATCGGGAGTTCTCCGCCGCGCCCATGAAGTACCCGGTCAGAAATTCTGCCGCCGCCTGCTTTTGAGGCGTAATCGCCATCGACCGGGACGCATCAAGCAGAATATCGACGTGCGGCTGAATCTCGTTTTCAAACCGCTTGACAATCAACCGATCCGTTCTGCCGTAGGCGTTCCAGTCAATGTGACGCAAATCATCGCCGGGGACGTAGGCGCGATAGTCCATAAATTCCAGCGACGCGCCCGCGTCTCGACCCAGCTTTTCGCCCCAGCGGCCGTGAGACGTCGTCTGAGAATCAAAGCGTCTCTCCGCGCCCGCGGCAAATCCGGCAGATAGGTTGTCTATAGAACTCATATCTAATATTGTAATAGAAGTTGGAGGAAAAACAAGGCGGGGTGAGTTAAGAATTAGGAGTGAGGAGTGAGGAGTTTCGCAAGCGCTCCCCCAACTCAAGCGACCAACGGGAGCGGTTCTAATACGTCTCGCGCGGCAGCGCGGATTGGGAGCGGCGCCTCGCCGCCTTCTTCAGCGTAACTTTAACGATTTGCGGCGGGGCGAAGAAGCGCAGCGGGACGCCGGTCGTGCCGACGCCGTTGGAGGTGATTATCGTTGACGTTTTATTGTACGGATAATGCTCGACGTCGACGCGTCCGGAAATGTACTCCCGATTGCGAAGCATGCTGATCGGGGCGTAGAGTCCGAAAAACGTTATCTGTCCGCCGTGAGAATGTCCCGATAAAACGAGGTCGATGCGCCGCTGCTGTTTCGGGTCGAAGCGATCGAACAGGTCAGGAGAATGAGTCAGCAGAACAACGAATTCGTCTTCCGTCCGGTCGTTCATTTCGTAATAAGGGAACTGTAGCGGAAACGTTCGATTCCAAACGTACTCCGTCCCGAACAGGCGGATTCGCTGCCCGTTCTTTTCCAGCCAGACGCCTTTGTCGGTCAGGTTGACGATTCCCCCCTTGTCGTGAAGAATGCCCATGACCTTTTCCATCGTCAGATGCACGTAATCGTGATTTCCCGGAACGCCGAACTTGCCCAGCGGAGCGGAAAGCGCGTTCATCGATTCCGCCAGCGCTTCGACTTTGTAATACTTTTTATCTGCGTAGTCGCCGCCGAAAAGAATCAAGTCCGGCTTTTCCTTTTTCGTCAGCTCCACGACCTTGTTCCTCAGATCAAACGTTCCCCAGCGTCCCTGATGCGTATCGGTAATCAAGACGATAGCCGTCCCGTCAAACTCGGACGGCAAATCGGGAGAAACGACGGTATACTCAACCGTTTCCAGAGCGCGGGATTCTATAAAATAAGCGTACGCGACAAAGCAGAACCCTGTAACAACGGCAAGCAAAAACAATATTGTAACAGTCGCCCGCAGCCGGGTCGAAAAGAACAGGCGAAAAAGTCTGCTGGTTAAAGTCGGCATTCCCAATTTCTCCTGTTCTTATAAAATGCAGTCAGCGCCCGATTCCCGCTCCTAGTTGAACGAAAGCGAATAGCGCGACGACGAGTATTTCCCGCTGGCGTTGTCGGCAAGGTATCCCTGAAGGGCGGCGTCGTGAATGGCGACCCGGTCAGCTTCCGTCAGACGTCCAACGCGGCGCGAAGCGAAGTTGGAAATCGTAACAGAACGTGAGCCGTCGGAAAGGATTGTCCCGGCGCTGGTTGCTGTAACAGTCTCGGCAAGGCTTTGCGTACCGTAAATCGACGCGGAATCGACGCCGGAAGACGACGAGTCGGACGAAACCGCCTTGACGCTCTGGAATCCGTTTACAACCGTCATGTAGCTGGAAGAATACATCTTCGTCTGGCTGACGTCGGCAATGACGTAGTCCGGCTTGGATGCGTCTGCTGAATCTTTGAGCGTTGCAGCGCAGTACCCGGTTCCTGCATTAGCGTAGGTGTAATAGAACCCGGAAGCGGAACAGGAAAGGGAATTCGTTTTGAACGTCGACGCGCCCGCCTGAGCGGTAAGCGTGGCAGCGGATACGCCGGTTGTATATCGAACTGCGTCGTTTCCACCGTTGACGGACTTCAAAACGACGTCGTTCAACCCAATCACATACGCCCTGAACTCCGCCCCGTTATAGGCAAAGGCGTTCTCTGTAACGCTGAACAGGTCGTAATTGGGGGAATCGTAAATAACAGCGGAATTGCGCCCGCCGACAGTCTGAGACACGTTGACTTCTTTCATGCCGGACGCTGACCACGTATTCGCGCTGGTCGTCCACGTTGCAGTGAGGGTTTTGAGATTCAATTCCAGATTGTCGTCCCCGGGGGAATCGTAGAAGACGACGGAGTCAGCGCTGTCTGCTTTGATTGAAGTCGTTTTCGCGCCGAACGCCTTGACGACGTAGCCGTCGCCGTTGATGAGCGTGTATTCCTGGTAACAGCGAATCGAATCGGCTCCCGCCGAGGCGATAAACTCAAACGTATCCGCGCCGGCGCCGAGGTTGCACTGAATCGATTTGATTGTACTGAACGAATACGTAAGCGTATTCCCGTTAAACGTGAATTTCCACTGCGAACCCGACGCGTCCACTTTAAGCGAGTCTGCGCTCGACGTGCCCGTAAAGAGAATCTTCGTTCCTGAAACCGTTACGCCGTCCGGCAGATTTGCCCGGCTGGACGTCTGCTGAACGTTGGTATTGGTATTTGTACTTGTATTGACGTTTGTATTAGTTGGCGAGTTCGTATTGGTCGACGTATTGGTATTTGTATTCGTCGAAACGTTTGTATTTGCTGACATATTGGTATTTGTATTGACGTTAGTATTTGTCGACGAGCTTGTATTTGTCGACGAGCTTGTATTTGTCGAAGTATTTGCGTTTGTATTCGTCGAAACGTTTGTATTTGTCGACGCATTTGTATTTGTCGACGAATTCGTATTGGTATTTGTCTGAGTTGTATTTGTCTGAGTTGTTGTACTGGTCGAAGTCTGATTGGCGTCAAGGGAGTAGATGTATTCCACCGCCTTGAGGACGTTGATTCGATTGTACGTTTGTTTCGTAAGTGCGTCGTAGACTTTGTCCGCCGTGGACGTCATGACGGAATAGATGTCCTGCTGCGTAACAGACGTATAGCCCATGTTGGCGTACGCTTCTCGCAGGAGACAGGAAACGCCGGTAACGACAGGCGTTGCCATGCTGGTGCCGGTCATGCGGGTGAAGTCGTCGCTTCGATTGTTGTTGTTGCCCAAATAGTCTGGAATGGACGAATAAATCCCGTAACCGGGTGCGAAAATTGTGTTGGCGTCTCGCTGGGAATAGGTTGCAATGTCGCCGTCCCCGTCGACTGCGCCGACGGAAACCGTGTACTGACTGCAAGCCCGGTACGCGACGCCCGCCGTTGGATAATCTTTGTAGTCGTTCCCGGCGGCGACGCTGATAAACACGCCGGAATTATAGAGCGATTCCAGCTCGTCGTCCAGAATTTTCCAGTCCGTTGAATTCGAATTGCTTGAAACGGAACCGACAGACAGGTTGACCGCGGTAATCGGGTTGTCAAAGGTATTGAGATTGGTTTCAATCCATTGCAGCGCCTGTTCGATAAGCTCGAACGAACCAACGCCGTTGTTGTCAAACACTCGCAGAACGACCAGGTCTACGCCGGGCGCGACGCCGGTGTATTTGGTGGTAGATCCCGCTAAAATGCCGGCTAAATGAGTTCCATGACCGCCGTAAGAAGATTCGTCTGAGGGGTCAGAGTCGTTCTCTGCAAAGTCCCAGCCGCCGACAATCTGTCCGGAACGAAACGCCTTGTGATCAGCCGTAATCCCGGAATCGACGATGACAACCGTCTGACCGGACCCTGACAGACCGTATTCCTGCTGAACTTCCGTCAGTCCGATTAAATCGTCAACGACGGAATTGTATTTCATAACGCCGCTTTTGGCGTACGACGTGTAACTGTAATCGCTTTCCAGCCCGGTCAAATCGACAGGCTGCGTCACGCTTAGCATCCGGCGCGATTCCAGGTCTTCAATGCGCAATGTCCTAAAACGCCCCGCTGCGCGCAGAGCGCTGGCGTCTTTACTTCGTCTCATGGTGTAAACTCAAAGGTGCAAAAAGAAAAGCTGAAGTTCCCGACAACCTCGGACGATATAGTCTGTAGGAGGAGCAGGATAACTCGTGTTTCAAAATCATGGTGTAGTGTGTCGGCGCTATCGACACAATCGTTATAACCGGACTTTCAGCGCGGACGGGTTGTACGAATCAATCCGTATATACCGTTCGAGCCGATTAATCCAGATGTAGCGATTATACCAATAACGCTAATTATAATGATACATGAAATTTGGATTTTTTCAATGAAAAATTCAAATT
>JAZUMX010000423.1:0-11898 GCA_045603865.1 Thermoguttaceae bacterium | reverse complement strand
CCCCGTTAAGGGACGCTAAAGAGAGTAGGGGGGTAAGCTTTTTGGAGAGGAATGTTTATCTAATCCCCCAGATAAATCTGGGGGCTACGAATTGTAAAATTTTTTCACATATACGATAATGAAAACCCGTAATACAATAATATCCGTTTTATTTGCGATTTTGGCTTTTGCGGTCTGCTCGCCCTGTATGTCTGATGACGATGCCGCAGCGGTAAACCAGGCGAAAGGACTGTCCAAAGCGTTTCGCTCCGCGACAAAAAAAGCGCTGCCCGCCGTCGTTCAAATCAAAAATTCAGACAACATCGAAATGCCGGCTATCGGGTCAGGCGTGATTATTGATGGCTCTGGAATTGTTCTTACCAACAACCACGTTACCGTAGACGAAAAAGTCTTGTACGTTCAGCTTACCGACGGGCGAATCTATAAAGTTCTTCAATTCAGAACTGATCCCTATACAGACCTGGCGGTTTTGCAGATTAAGCCGGAAGAGAAACTGCCCTTTGCCAAGCTGGGCGATTCCGACCAGATGGATATCGGCGACTGGGTGCTGGCAATCGGCGCGCCGTTTTCTCTGGATCAGTCTGTCAGCGCGGGAATTATCAGCGCTAAAGACCGTTCTATTGAAGAAATGCCGCGAACGACCATGATTCAAACGGATGCCGCAATCAACCCCGGCAACTCCGGCGGTCCGCTTATCAATCTCGACGGCGAGGTTATCGGGATTACGTCTGCAATCTATACGACCAAGGGAAGTTACGAAGGCGTCAGTTTTGCTATTCCGTCCAATACCGCCCGCTGGGCAAGTAAGGAGCTGCTTCATTACGGTAAAGTGCGCCGTTCGTACCTGGGCGTTGGCACAGCCCCGGTGCCGCCGCAGACGATTCGCGCCATGGGAATTCCAATCCGACCTGCGGTGAGGATTTCCCGATTCTTCGCTAACAGCCCAGCAGAAAAATCTGGCTTGCAGCTTGGCGACATTATTCTGGAATTCAACGGTCAGCCCGTCAAGACGGCGGCGGACATTCAGCGGCTTGTCGAACAGACTCCGGCGGGATCTGTCGGGAAAATTACCATTTACCGAAAAGACGGTCAGCCGTCCCCCTTGATGATGGTTCAGGTCAAAGTGGCGTCCATGCCAGACGATTTTCTCAAACGCGCCGCCTCTGGGTTTGACGGCGAGGACATTCAGGTGTTCCAGTCCGAAGAATTGGGCTTTTCCGCTATCGACCTTCACCAGCAATTGGCGGGACAGATCAACTTAACGCCCAACACCGGGATTTACATCATGGACGTCAGCCAGAACTCTCCCGCCATGCGCGCCGGGTTGAGAAAGGGCATCGTCATTCAGGCGTGTAACGGCATAAAAACCTGGACAGTCAACGAGTTTGTCGCTGCGTTGGAACGCGCCGACATCAACCGCGGCGTTATGCTGACGATTCTGGTCAACGGACGCCCCACGTCGGTTCTTTTACAAAGGTAATCAAGGATAGTTAGGCTTAGGCGAGACGATCTTTTACTTTCTTTAAAAGATCAAATCGCCTTTATCAAATGTCAACGAGAGGATTTCGCCGTTGTCGTCTTTCAAATCATTGCCAACGCTGTAAAGGATAAACGGACGCCAGACAGGAAACTTGTAGTCGTCGAATTCATGACGATATTCCGGGTCTTTTTCTCGACCTTGTTTCAGCTCGCGTTCCCAGTCCTCTTTTGACTGTGTGTTGAGCCGATACCCCAACGTGTCTTTTCCTGAACAGGGATCAAAACGAATTGCCCCCTGCTTTTTCTCGTCCCAGTATTTATCGGTCAGCTGCTCAAGGGACTCGGGATATTTTCCCTCTTTAACTCGATAACGTTCAATCGCGATGGCAACCTGAACCAGCTTTTGCGTTGCGGAATATCTGTCTCGTGAATGAAGAGTAATATTAGCAGGGGGAAATAATGCTTTCCCGGCAGATGAACAGGAGCGTCTTCGGATTGTCAGCCAATCAGGAAACTGAGAAGAACTGTCAGAGCACAGGAATTCATTATATTCCTTAAACTTTTGATCTCGAATGGCGCGATCGTTCTCAAAACAAGCGTCCTCAAGGCGCAAACGACTTTGGTAAAACCGTTCTCGAACGATATTTTCATCCACGAGCAGGAAATAAGGCGGAATAATTGTATCATATATAAAAACCTCAAATACAGACAAAATGCCTACGTCTAATAATCTAGAAATTGCCACTTCTGCATAACTTCCGTTGTGAACGCCGCCGTCAAATACAAAATGCTGAACAGCGTCGTATATGCCTATTAATTCGCCATCAATGATGGTTTTTAAATCGACAAGATAATTCTGTGCAGCCAGCTTGTTCAGACGATCCCATTGCGCGTCGGTCATTGACTCGCAAAAACCGGGCATTCGAAGGGCTGCTTTTACAGAATCCCATACAGTACTGGCTATAGCTTGATTAATCAATCCTGTTACAAGACAGTTATAACCTTCTTCAATTCGTTTAGCATAACAAAGCAGCGTTTCCATGTCGTCCAGAGCCTGGTCAATATTCCCATCTCCAACTGAACGACGAATACGCATGTTAAATATATGTGTAACAATTAGTCTAATGCTGCCGTAATGCAATAGTGAAGTTATAAAAGGAGATTTAAACTCAAATGGGCATTGAAAAACCGGCATGCGAATCGCCTTCGACCAGGTGTCCAACTCCGCGGCATGGTCGTCCAGCCATTGAGAAGCAATGGGATGCTGATCAGACGTCCAAGCAGGACCGGAAGACAACGCTTGTTTGTAAAATTCATAGACGTCTTTAGCTAACGATTCTTGAAAATACGGATCGTCCGCGTTTTTGTCCGGATCTAATTCAATGTCTGCATATTGTGTATTTTGCCGAATAAATTCAGCTTTATCGAAATTAAGCTTTTTGACGTCAATCTTATTTTCAGCAAGATATTTGCTGAAATCTGGAATCTTGTCGTACTTCGGCTTGAGATTCGGGTCGAGTTGAAGCTGTTCGCAGGCGGCTTTCCAGCTTTTGTCTTCGGGAACGTCGTCAATAATTTTCGCGCCATAAAGTTGACATAGATGTCGAAAGCCGTTCTCTTCCGGGTTCTTAAATAACGGCTCCATTTTCTCATACATCGCCTTGGCGTAATCGACTTTTCCGTCCGGGCGTCTTGGTTGAGTAATATAATGCGAGCGTTCTGTAATTGTTACAGATGAAAGCGGGAACTGAGTTAACGCAACCAATATTGCCGCGGCGTGAAGCAGCCAAAATCGCTTGTGTTTCCAGAACGGTCGAACTTTATCAATTTGTCGCGGATAATTATTTTCCTGCGCTTGTCCGGGCAGGAAAAACGCGTAAATGGCGCCAGCAATCCAGCCGATAACGGGAACGAGAAAACAGGGAATCGCCCAATAACCGGAATGGTTTCGGTCGTGGAATCGGCGAACGAGCGCCGCGACGGTTGTCGGAATGAATTCGATTAACAAAACGAGCGAGGCGAAAAAGACGACGCTGCCCCAGAACGCGCTGTAGTATCGCGTTAAGCAATACGCGATTGTATATAACAGAACATACAATCCCGTCAGAACGAGGGAGAACCCCCAGAACGTCTTGCAGCTTGTCCGGCTGGAATAATCGCCCCGCTGAGTCGTAAAACAACGCACTACTGAACTGATATAGTTTAACATGACCGAAACAGTCTCTGTTACGTTTTGGATAGAATAAGAAACTTCTGAATATATTACTATTATAATCTGTTTTTAATTTAAATGCAAGAGGTGTACAAAGATTATTTTTTAGTGATAAGTTGGCGAGCTGGGGTGCGTAGAGCCCCCAGAAATATTACCAATTGCACATGGTTGAGCCCGGTTCGCGGGCGTATCGCCCGCCTTGAAAAAACTTTCGGTCGCCAGCAAGCTGGCTCCCTTTTAGGGAAGTTTTTTCAAGTTAAATAATATGAGGGGAAAACCTTTTTTGAAAAAAAGGTTCTTCCCCTCAAACTCCCCTTTCCAAAAAACTTTAGTAAGGGGGGAGATTAAACGTTATTTTCGATTTACAGATTTGAGATGGTAAATCGCCTGTTCTGTCAGAATTCTGCCGCGGCGAGTTCGAACGATCAGTTCGCTGCGTAACAGGAACGGCTCGACTTCGTCAACCAGCGTGTCGGGCGAGACGTTCATCGTATGAGCGACCGCTTCCACCCCGACAGGTCCGCCGGCAAAAACGCGCTGAATTGTGTCGAGGTACTTTCTGTCCTGCGGGTCAAGACCGAGGATGTCAACGCCCTGCATTTCCAAGGCTTTTTGAGCGACTTCTAAATTGATAAACCCATGAGCGCGGCTGACGGCGTAGTCTCGCACCCAGCGCAGGCGGTTGTTCGCAATTCGAGGCGTGCCGCGAGATCGTCGGGCGATTTCCAGCGCCGCTTCGTCGTCCATGCCGACAGAGAGCTTTTGCGCGTTGCGGGTGATAATTGCTCCCAGTTCCTCGTTCGTATAGAAATCCAAATGCTCGCGCATCTGGAATCTGTCACGCAGCGGGGCGGAAAGCAGACCGGCGCGGGTTGTCGCCCCGATAACCGTAAACGGCTTAAGCTGCATGTTGAGCGTTCGGGCGTTGACGCCTTCGCCCAGCGTCAGGTCGATGCGGAAATCCTCCATGGCGGGATAGAGGAACTCTTCAACCGCCTTTTGCATACGGTGAATTTCGTCGATAAACAAAACCGACCGTTCCGTCGCGTTGGTTAAATACGGAATGAGATCTTTAGGCGCCTTGAGCGTTGCGCCGGAGGCGATTTGGAAATCGACGCCCATTTCCGCCGGAATGCACATCGCGAACGTCGTCTTGCCCAATCCGGGAGGCCCGTCGAAGAGAATATGCCCCAGCGGTTCGCGACGTTTCAAAGCCGCATCAACGGTAATCTTAATTCGCTCGAAAACGTCCCGCTGACCGATCATCTCGTCCATGCGCTTTGGACGCAATGCGGAATCTTCTTCATTGCGCTGCAGCGCGGACTTCGCGTCAGTATTGTTGTTGTCAAACTGATCCTGGGAATCGTCGTCGTCAGAATTATGAATTATTGCTTCTCTTGGCATTTGTGAGGGAATGGGGAATTGGGAGTAATTTTGAATAATAGAATATTATACCATATTGAGGCGTTTGCGTCAACTACGTTCGCTTCGCTCTTACCCACGGGTTAACACCCGTGGCTCGCCTAAGCGCCCGGGCTGCGCCTAAGCGTAACTACGCTCCCGTTGGTCGCTTCGTTACCGCCTTTCATCCACTTTCTACTCCCAACGCTCCCTTTACCTCTGCTGTTGGTATATTTCCATGAGCAACGCTTGAACGTCTTTGAACTTCTTTTTGGATTCCAGAGCTTTGTCGATAAGTCGTCTGGCGTCGGATTCGGAATGACCCAGCGAAAGGAGCGCTTCGTAGGTTTCACCGACAATGTCCGGGGCGATTTCGACGTCGCCTTTGTCGGTGTCGCGGGCGATCATCAAAGCGAACTTCGGGACTTTTCGGCGCAGTTTGGCGATAATTCGTTCCGCAGAGGCGGGACCGATGCCCGGCAGCGCAGCATGCGTTTTGGCGCTTTGCTCTTCGATAGCGGCGGCAATTTCCCGAACCGGTCTGACCATGGCGCGAAGAGCTTTCTTTACGCCGACGCCGTCGACGGAGCAGAACAGTTCAAAGAATTCCCGTTCTGCCGGAGAGAGAAACCCTACAATTCGAGGGGTTAAACGCCCGCCTTGCGCAGCGTTCCCTTCGATGTATTCGATGGTATAGAATCGAACCTCTTCCCCGACTTTCCCTTGAAGCTGACGCCGGGCGAATTCCGGGATAAACACTTCGTATACAAACGGACCGGTTTCAATTCCCGCCCAATCGTCGTATAACAGCGTCAGCTTGCCAGTAAGTTGAGTAATCATGATAAGGTTTTTTGCGCGTTAGGCGGCGAATTCCGGGCGGCGTTTGGACAGCTGCATTTGAAGACGCTGAACGATGCTGGAATGAATCTGGCTGACGCGGCTTTCGGACAGGTCGAGCGTTGCGCCGATTTCCTTCATGGTCATGTCCTGATAATAATACAGCAACAGAATAAGCCGTTCGTTACGTTTAAGCCCTTTTGTTACCAGACGCATCGTGTCGATTTTCTGCAATCGTTCGGTGGGATCTTCGCCCTTCATGTCTTCGAGAATATCTAATTCGCTAACTTCTTTGGAACTGTCTGTTTCAGACCACTTTTTATTCAAACTGACGACGTTGACGGCAGTGGCGCTGGCGGTCAGCTTTTTCAGCTCTTCGACGGAAATCTGGAGAAAGTCCGCCAATTCCTGGTCGGTTGGCTGACGCCCGAGTTTTTCGTCCAGCGTTTTTGTTGCTTCGCTGAGTCGTTTGGCTTTCGTTCTGACCAGGCGCGGAACCCAGTCCATGGAACGCAGTTCGTCCAGCATAGCGCCGCGGATTCTCGGTGCGCAATACGTTTCAAACTTGACGTCGCGGGTTAAGTCAAACGCTTCTACTGCGTCAATAAGACCAAAAATTCCTGAAGAGGTCAGATCGTCAATATCTACGCCGTCTGGCAGTCTGGACCATACGCGTTGAGCATGATATTTAACCAGCGGAATATAGATTTCCACTATTTTATTCCGCAGATCAATGTTTTTCGGGTCGGCTTTGTAACGTTCCCATAACGCGGCAACTTCATCTGGGGAGACTCGTGTTGCGGTCATTATTTCCTCCATGAATGGTTTTAAGGTTATACAGGATTATATTATCTCTTTATCGACGAACAGAGTCCGCCGTAAAGGGAAAATAATTCTGTAATATTCCACAGCGCGTCCATACGCCGGGATACCTTCTGTTTGATTGTGATGTTTGGTTGTACATGTTTTATCGTCCAGAGCGTCTTCAGAGAACAGAAAAACTTTAGTAAAAAATTTAAAAACCAAAAAGACTATCTAAATTAACATTTGGAGAATAGAGAATGGGGAATAGAGGTTTGAAAATAGACAACATAGAGAATGTGAATATACGGTTACTCGGGTTGATGATGAGAGTATAAGAAGAATAAATAGAGTGTATAGGATAATGAAGGTGGAGAAATGGTACGTTGCAAATAACGAATCTGTAGGCGGTCTCCTAACCCCGAAGGGGTTAAATTTCTATAACCGGCGGTTTTCAACCACCGGCACGAAACGAGCTATCTCGTCTATTCTAATCGAGTCAACCTCTTTTTTCTCTCCCCCAGCGACTATGTCGCGGGGAAGAGGAAAAAGAGTATTTGTCGATTTCTTTAATTTCGCGTTGTTCATTCCGTAGGCTGAAGCCGACGGTTATAGACGTGTCGTCCTTTCAGGACTTTTCGGTTTTTGCAATCCCGTTCTCTATGCGCGCTTTTGCCGCTATTTCTGGATTCCTTCGGCGGCTTGTTTCTTTTTTTGATACTCTTTTAAAATCTCGACAGCGTCTTCCATGGATTCCTTCTCGGCAATGTCCAGCGGCGTTTCGCCATCGTCGTTTTTAGCGTTGACGTCCGCGCCGCGATCGAGAAGGTATTCTAAAATTTGAACGTTGCCATATTTGCTTGCGGCGTGAATAGGGGCGTTTCCCTTGCTGTCGACCGCGTTAAAATCAACGCCGTTGTCAGCCAGGAATTTAACCATTTCCAAATCGCCGCACTGCGCCGCCGCGTGAGCAAGCGTTACTCCCTTGTTAGTATGAGTAAAAGAACCTTCTTTTACGACAACGTCAAGCTTTGCTCCGCATTTGATCAAAGCTTTAACCATATCCAGCCGATTGCATTTTACCGCATAGAAAATAACCGACGCTTTTTTCACATCAACGCCGTGGTCAACAAGCCATTGAATATCCATTGGGGATCCCATCTTAACAATATCAGAAAGAATCCTGTCGGAATATTTATCGAGGACTTTTTTCAAATTAAATCCGTTATCAAGAACGATTTGAATTAACAGATAATTACCCTCAAGAAGAGCGCTTTTTATAAAAGTCGCCGGATGACGTTTGATATAGTTCAAACAGTCCGGCTGTCTGATAAGCCAGTTTATAAGTTCCGGGTTTGGGCATTGATAAACGCCTTCCGTTAGAACGGTTTTATCTGAATCGTTTTTAATGTATTTGGCGCCGCGGCGAATCAAGTCCTGCGTCATTTCCAGATCCCCGCTTCTCAAAGCGCAGTCCAAAAGCGTTCCTGGACTTTCCAATAAGCAAGCCCAGGCGAAACTTCCATATATATTGACGTCTGCGCCATAATCAAGCAATATTTGTATTGTTCTCAGCTCATACTCGTTGTAAATAAATCTAAAAATATGGGCGTTAAACGCTCTATCAACCACTTCTTTGTTTTTGAATATTCCGTGCTGAATCAGAAATCGAAATTCCGATAAATCACAATTGTTTGAAAAGCTGTTCTTTAAGTTATTTGCTATTTGAAGGGAAACGTTTAACGCTTCCCATTGAACGGGAGACAACGCTAAAGCCAACCCCTGTTCCGTTAGAGACTTTGGCGCGCGGAAGAAGTCAATTTGGCTTATCTGACGTTTTATATGCCGTAAACATCTTGGGGATATATTATCAAAGCTGAAATCGAAATAATCTGGAGAATTGTCTGAAAACAACGTTGCGTCGAGAATCAGAGTTTCTTTTGTTGCATTGTCCAATTCTCTTAAATCGTAACCCTGCAATACAAGCCAATGCACAATTTGAATTCGCTGTTTTCCCAGAAAGACGGATTCTTTCCAGGCGGAAATCGTATCAGAAAAGAAATGTTTATCGTCCTGTATATCGTCCTGTATCAAGGAGTAAATATATTTAAATCGATTAAGAGTTAGCCATTCATATTCATAAAAATATCTGCCATTGAAGAATCTTCCACCGACCAGGTTTTGGGCGTTAGGGTCAACTCCGGCGTCGATGAGGCATTTGATCGTTTCCCATTTATCGGCGAAAAACAGAAGCGTTTGTCCGTCCTCGTCTTTTACGTTCATATCGGCGCCCTGCTTGGCGAAGTATTTTATTAAATCCAGGTTGTTGCATTCAACCGCCTGAAAAAGAACGTTCTGTCGGCGTTCTCCCGGCAAATAAGGATCGACGCCGCGGTCTGTAAACCATTGCATTTGGTCAGGCGTCAATTGCCCGGCTTTTTTGTAACGTTTATTTATGTCGTTTGTTCTCAGATCAACGATTATTACATCGCCAAGAAACAGGTCTTTGTCAAACCGGGCAGAAGAATTGTCGTCTGAAATATAAATCACATGAGGATTTAAAACGTCTTTCCAATTTTCGAATAACAGGTCTGCCAGTTTGTATTGTTTATTGGAAACCGCATCGTTAAATAAAGCCGGCTTTTTTTTGTCCGGTACAATGTTCTGGTCAAGAATAAACTTGAGAATAGCTTTTTGCTGCTCTGTTTTTTGTTTGTTTGCCAAAGGAGCAAGCAGTTCGCAAGGGGTTTTACGCAATATATCCAAGTGGTCGTCTTCGTCTCGACAGTTGGCTTGAAACGCCTCTTTGACGTTTAGTCCGCGCGTTGCCAATTTTTTGAGCAGATACAAATCGTTACATCGATATGCCAGCACAACCCACTTCCAATTGTTTTTTTGATTGTCGTTGATTGGCGATCCGTTATCCAGTAAAAGGTTGACAAGGTCAACGGTGTTTTTGAGTTCACGTTTATCCAGAGACTTTATTGATCTAAAATTGAAAATCTTGTCGATTGGCAATTCCTCTCCATCGTTTTTGGCATTAACGTCCAGCCCCTGTTCAATAAGCCATTGGACTAATTGAGGATTGCCGCTCTGTACGGCAAAATGAAGAACCGTCCAGTTTGTTTCGTCTGTTGCATGTAAATCCGCCCCGCAATCCACAAGCCGCATTACCATTTCCAAAGACCCCTCTTCAGCGGCTGCATGAAGAGCCGTCTGACCGTAAGTGTTTTGGGCGTTTACGTCTGCGCCTGCTGCAATAAGACAGTTAGCCGCTGACCAGTTATTACGCTCTATTTGTATATATAATGGATAATAATTGTTTCCCGGCTGGAAGGGGAAATCTGGACGCGTTTGAAGTTTAACAGATTCCCGTCTTTTTTTCCCGTTGACGTCCGCGCCGCGATCAATGAGAAATTGAATCATCTCGGGAGAATAATCTATATTTTCTGCCAGAATGCCGCTCCATTCCGGGCGGTCTGTCGGCAGTTTGGCTCCGTGTTTGATCAGGTTTTTGACAATATCCAGATTGCCTTGATAGATCGCGTAGTCGATCGCCGTTTTCCCGATGTTGTCAGAAACGCTGACGTCCGCGCCGTTACAAAGAAGAATATCGACAACGTTTGTAAAGTCAACAGAACGAATAGAGAAAGAACTCAGACAACTGCCGTCAAGTTCATACGTACTGCTTAACAGCGCGGTCAGAGGAGTTCTGCCCAGATAATTCTTCGCGTTGACGTCCGCGCCCAATTCGAGGCATTTCTGAACTTGACGAGCGTTGTTTTGAACGGCGGCGTAATGCAAAGCCGTCTGCTTTAGCGCCCCGACAGGTTTGAAGTCGTATTTGCCGGTTCGAAACATAACTTCAAATTTCAAAGCGATTTCAGAGCTAAACAAATCAATACAGCATTTTCGAGGCGTCAGTTTATCAGATGTAACAACGTTTTGGTCCGCATTCCCAACCGCAGCGGCAAACAAAACAGAACATAAGGTCAAGACGGTATAAAAGCGCTGCATGATAACGCTCCTTTTGAAAAATGAAAAAACGAGTTGAGCTGACAATGTAAGAGAGTATATTTTTTCGTAGCCCCCAGATTTATCTGGGGGAATAGACGAACGCCCCTCTCTCGAAACGCATCCCCTCCCATTCTTCCCCTGCCTCTGTGAGGCAGGGGAAGAATGAGAATTTGTACGTTATCTATATATTTTATTATGCTTATTTTCCCACACCTAAAGGTGTGGGCTACGATTTAATTGATAATTTTAGGAGGGCTGGCGTCAGTTTGTTTCAAACATCTTGGGCAGACCGATAAAGACTTTCAAAGCCGGCTTGCTGCGCCCCTGAACGTCGAAAAGTCCCGTTGAGAACAGACCGGACTCCTGCGGGTCAATAATCGTATTCCAGATAATTTGTTTGATTCGAGGTTTCGCCCAAAACAGCGGCAGGCAGCGTTTGAGCCAGTTCTGCTGAATTTGATACGTCCAGCCAGACCAGTACGGCATTTTCAGCTTGGGGTTGGCGGGCGAGTCTTTGATTCCAGGAACAGACAGAGAAATGCTGATCGGAATCCCGGCGTTGACCCAGCCGTCGAGCAGTTTGCTGTACTGGAGCGGGTCGCGATCCTGAGTGCCGTCGCCGTTGAAGCCGATGTCCATATTCAAATCGATAAAATCGATCTTCAAACCGCTGTTGAACAGGGCTTCTGCATAGTAATACGCAGTAAAGCAGCTGTTGACGCGCCCGAGGTTTTCGTCAAACGGCTGAGACAGGCTGATTCCAACGTCTCCGGTAACTTTTTGTTGCTGAAGCGTTTCGAGAACAATGGCGGTGATTTGAGCGCGCTGCTCTTCGTTAAGCCCGAGGGCTTCGCTGACGTTGATTTTAGACGCAGCGTACCAGATGTCGACGTATTCGCCGAACATCTCAACGCATTTGATAACGTACGTGCGAACGAAATCGCAAATCGCGTCGAAATCGTCTGCGTAAAGCGTCAGCCATTCCGGGAAGAAAATATCTTCAAAGCGAATTAACGGACCAACGGCGCATTTGACGTTGTTGTTTTTGCACCATTTCATCTGTTTGATGCACCGTTCTCGATACTTTGGAAGCTGATCGAGTTTTCGCCAGTTGATGTCAACCCGAGCGGTTTGGAACGCGCTTTTAAACA
>JAZUMX010000422.1:0-2521 GCA_045603865.1 Thermoguttaceae bacterium | reverse complement strand
CGATTTTTTAATTTATAATTGTTCTCACAGCTGAAGCTGTGAGGATCTAATCACGCAACGAGAGATTATTCACGCTCTTAATTCACCCCTTTTTTATACCCATCTTCCAAACTTCAAAAAACATGCTATAATATATAGAGTTAAAAAATTATCATGGATAAAATATTATTCCTTGCACATAGCGGACTTAAAGGCGGCGCGGAATACTGCCTGGACATCATACTGCGAAACATTGATTTGACGCGGTACGAGCCGGGCGTGATTTTCGGGTGCGACGGTCCCATGATTGCCACGCCGCAAAATCGCGGCATCTGGTATCAAACGCGGTCGCTCAACTGGTGGATGCTTTATCAGCCCAGTCTGTGGGAATGGAAGAACCGCCTCGTCAGCCCGTATCGAATCTATAAACTCGTCCAGCAAATCAAGCGGAACGACATCAAGCTGGTTTATACCAACACCGCCTGTATTTTTGAAGGCGCCGTTGCCGCCAGAATTGCAGGCGTTCCCCATATCTGGCACGTTCACGAGGTTCTCAACAAACAGTACATGCAGCCGCGGTATCTGCCGATGAACTTTATCGGGAAGACGATAAACCGGCTTTCAGACCGCGTCATTTTCGAGTCGGAGGCCTCCAGAGAAATCGGTGCGAAATGGGTTCCTCTGGAAAAGTCGATTGCCATTCCCAACTCGGTTCGATTTACCGATACGGAGGGCTACGAGTCCGGGTTCTGCCGAATGAAATACGGAATTCGTCCCAGCGAAATCGTCATTCTTTGGGCGGGTCGCTTCTCTGACCGCAAAAATCCCATCGCTTTAATCGACGCATTGGAAAAAATGAAGTATACAGACGGCGTCCGCGTTCTGTTTGTCGGCGACGGTCCCCTCAAAGGCGCGATGGAAAAGGCAATCAAAGACCGCAATCTGGAATCGTGGGTTCAAATTCTCCCGTTCCAGGAAAACATCCGATCCGTTCTGGCTTGCGCCGATATTTTAACGCTCACGTCTGTCGAGGAATCGTTTGGACTGGTTCTGGTAGAAGCAGGCGCGTTCAAAATTCCCGTCGTGGCAACGAAAAGCCAGGGTCCCAACGAAATCGTTATCGACGGCAAGACCGGATTTCTGGTTCGACAAAACGACCCTGATCATTTGGCGCAGAAGCTTGACCGGCTCGTTTCCGATCTGCCGCTGCGATTCCGTCTGGGCAAAGCAAACCATCGGCGCGTTTTGGAAGAATACAATCCCGTTACAAACACTCAAAAGATTCAAGCTGAAATTGACAAACTACTTGCCGCCCGGCAGACGGAGCAGAAGCCGGAATAGGGTAGGGAGTTTTTAAACACGAAATACACGAAATAAGCGAAAAAGACGAAAGAATTTTAAATTATAAAGCTTTAAATTTTCGTGATTTTCGTTATTTTTGTGTTTTTCGTGTTAAAAAATACTTATGAGCGGGGAAAACGCCTGCTTTATCAAACTATGAACTACAGAACCGAACACGACAGCATGGGGGAAGTTCAGATTCCCGCCGACGTTTACTACTCAGCGCAAACGCAGCGCGCCATCGACAATTTCCCGATTTCCGGGCAGCCGATACCCAAAGAGCTCATTCACGCTCTGGGGATTGTCAAAAAGGCGTGCGCTCGGGCGAACAAGTCGCTCGACGTCTTTTCGACTCTCAAAAACAAGATTACCGACCAGCAGTACGACGCGATTGTAACAGCGTGTCAGGAAGTCTCAGACGGCAAGTTTGACGACCAGTTCCCCATTGACATCTATCAAACCGGGTCGGGGACGTCGAGCAACATGAACGCCAACGAAGTCATTGCCAACCGGGCGATTGAGCTTTCCGGCGGCGACCGGTTCGACCAGAACAAGGCGATTCACCCCAACGACCACGTCAACTGCGGTCAGAGTACAAACGACATCTTCCCGACGGCGATTCACGTCGCCTGCGCTCGAGAGATTATGAACGCTCTTTTACCCGCTCTGCGAGAAGCCGCTCGCGTTTTGGCGAGCAAGGCGGACGAATGGAAAGACATCCTGAAAATTGGGCGCACCCATCTGGCAGACGCCACGCCCATGACGCTGGGACAGGAGTTCAGCCGGTTCGCCCGACAGCTTCAGCAGTCCTGCAAGCGCGCGTCACAGGCGGTCTATCCGCTGTTGGAACTCCCCGCCGGGGGAACTGCCGTCGGGACGGGAATCAACGCTCACAAAGAGTTCGGAAACGTTGTCGCCCAGTACATCGGTCAGGAGACGGGTTTGAACTTCACCGAAGCGGAAAACCACTTTGAAGCCAACGCTCAGCGCGACGCCCTGGTCGAAGCCCACAGCCTGCTCAAAGCGGTGGCGGTTACACTTTTTAACGTCGCGAACAACATTCGATTCCTCGGTTCCGGACCGCGCTGCGGGTACAACGAAATCGTTCTTCCAGACCTTCAGCCCGGCAGCTCGATCATGCCCGGCAAGATTAATCCGGTTCTTTGCGAAAGCCTCATGCAGGTTTGCGCCCGGGTAATGG
>JAZUMX010000421.1:0-2118 GCA_045603865.1 Thermoguttaceae bacterium | reverse complement strand
GGATTTCAGCGTTGACGTCGTCGCCCTTGGTTTCTCCGACGAGCGGGTTGAGGCACGCGCCGGCGTTAAATCCCTGCTTGAGCAGCGTTTCCAAGCCGTAAACCAAAGCGTATTCGTGAGCGCGATGGAGTGGGTTTCGAGTCTGGAAAGCGACAACGCGTTCCCAGCCTTTGGATTCCAGCAGATCGCGAACTTCCGTCGGGGAGAGGACGTACTTGCCGAACGCCGGGTTCTTTTTGGGCGGGAGAACCTGAATCTTGCCGCCGATAAGCCACGTCTTGGCGCCGTCGTTAACGAAAACCATTTTGGCGCCGGGGTGATCGGTGCGGCTGGTCAGGTAGACTTTTTTAACGTAGTCGACTTTGTCCCACGGAAAGACGTCGGTCAGTTCCAGAACAGCGACCAGTTCGCCGGCAGTGTTGACCAGCGCGACTTTCTGTCCCACTTTGAGGGTTTTCGCCAGTTCTTCCGTAACGGGCAAAGACAGCGGAATCGTCCAGGCGTACGCCTTGCCGTTAGAGAGAATGTTTTCTTCGTTGAGAACGCGATCGTAGGTTTCCTTGTCCATCGGACCGGTCAGAGGGGTCAAACCGCCGTCGCCGAACCGGTAAACGGTAGAAAGATCCGCGTCGGAGACGGGAACCTTAACCAACTCAGCCGCCTGAGCGGTGAAATCGGCAATCTGGTCTGCGGGAACGGTTAAATTCAACGGGGCGGACATTCCGCCGTGCGGAGCAATCAAATACGACATGGCTATGCCTTGTGGGGTTAAAGGAAATGATATTTTTAGCTGCCAGCTATTAGCTTCTAGCTTAAAAGCTAACAGCCAGCGGCTTATTACTTATAATTCAATAAAGTATTAATCGAACATTCTTCTGCTTATCATGAAGAATTATCTATATATTATAATATAAAATAGCCAGTTTAGGTAGGGGGAGGAAAGATTTTGTTAGCAGAAAATGACCATAGGCAATGGAAAAAAGCGTATAATCGGAATATAAGAATAAATTATCAGATGAATTTGTTTAATAATAACAAAAATGCGAATAGAAAGCGGTGTAAATCGCAGAAGTTTTTAAAACAATTTCTCCCTATTGAAAGTATTGAAATAATGAGTTATAATAATAAAAAATAAGAAACAAAGTTGAAAGGCAATTAAATGACCATAGAAGATATCAAAAAAGCAGTCTTGGAGATAGTTGAGTTGTATCCGATTAGTCGAGTAACGTTATTTGGTTCTCGGGCTAACGGATCGGCGCGTCCTGACAGCGACGTCGATTTTATTATTGAGTTTAATAAACCCGTTACGCTGATAACAATCTCGCAAATTACCGAGACTTTAGAAAATTTGCTCCAAACAAACGTTGACGTAATTCATGGTCCTGTCAGAGAAACGGATTTGCTGGAAATTGACAAGGAGGTTGAGCTTTATGCAGCGTAGGGATTATATCGTTATCAATAAAATCCTGTCAGAGATAGATATTGCTTTTGACATGGTTGGCGACAGTTCTCTTTCTGATTTTTTGAATAACGAGATGCTGCAGCGGGCTGTCAGCATGACGGTTATAAATATCGGCGAGCTTGTGAAAACCATTACGGACGAAACCAGATTGGAATACAGTAATATTCCGTGGAAGGCTATTGCTGGCATGCGCGATATTGCAGCGCATAAATATCAGACGTTAAGAATGGAAGACGTTTATAATACTGTTATAATTGATCTTCCTTCTCTTAAAACTCAACTGCGCGACATTATTGATAATTGTGATTAACGCCAAGGGTCTTGAATGTTACTTTAAGTAATTATTTCTGTTTCTGTAGGTTGCTCCGTTACCGCCTTTCAATTCCAATAACTAATCGGCGAAAATCCGTCTAATCCGTAAAATCCGTGTGCGAGTTGACCTGCTCAAAACCAGCGAGGATCGCGAAGCGCAATTGCTAATTGCTCATTGATAATTGCTAATTACTTCAGCGCTTTTCTCAAGTACTTTGCTCTTAGCAGGTCGCGGTCGGAAGCGTCTAACTGCGAGCCTTCCATGAGCTGCAAGTGCGCCGGCTGAACTCGTAAAAAGAGCATGTCCAGCACGGAACGCTCGACGCCTTCTACAACGCCCATGC
>JAZUMX010000420.1:0-3514 GCA_045603865.1 Thermoguttaceae bacterium | reverse complement strand
CGTTTCCCGTCAACGCCGAAATAGGCTTTTTCAGATTCGTTTCCACGCTCATCGTAACTCGTCGTGCATTTGGCGTAACCGTTCTTGTTTAAGCAAAGCCGACCGTCTGTACCGAAATATTCCTTTTGTATTTCCTGATTTTTTTCGTTATACGCGGCTTTCCACCCGGCAATCTGTTCATTCGAAAGACACGGTTTCCCGTCAATGCCAAAATACGACGTTTGAATTACATTCCCGTACCAGTCATATTGGGCTTTCAATTTGGCAACGCCGTTTTTATCCAGACACGGCTTACCGTCGACGCCGAAAAATTCCCGCTGGATTTCCTGGTTTTTACTGTTAAACGTCGATTTCCACCCGGCAACCTGTTCACTCATCAGGCACGGCTTATTGTCAACGCCAAAACACGCCAGCTCTACCATATTCCCTTGATCATCGTATTTGGACGTATATTTAGCGTTGCCGTTTTTGTCCAGACACGGCTGACCGTCTGTACCGAAATAGGCTGTTTCAATTCGATTTCCCCGTTGATCAAACTTGCATTGCCAACCCGCCAAACCCTCATTGGTCAAACATAGTTTATCGGAAGCGCCGAAAAAGGAGGACTTAATGCAATTGCCGCATTTATCGTACGTATGAACTACATAAATCCATCCCTGCTCGTTGAACGTCAGGTCTCCATTCTGGTCGTAGTATTTTACTTCAATCAGATTCCCCTGATCGTCGTAACGGTTGGTGCGGCGTGAAACGCCCATTCTGTCGGGATGCGGATTCCCGTCCAGACCGAGGTAAATCTTTTCGACGATGCGTCCGTAATCATCCAGTTTATAGCGGAAACCGGCAATTCCCTGTTCGTCTGCAACGTTGACGTTATACCCCGCTTTTTGGAAATGGACTTCAATAACGCGCCCTTCCGGATCGCGGAGAAGTTTCATTGCGCCGACTTCGCCCCGCAGCCCCTGATTCGTGTCGTGAAGCGTCTTGGAAATAGAGGTAATGCTTGTCAGCGCGTTTACCGTATCGCCTTCTGATTCCCTGTTTTTGAATTCAACGCGCTGCAATTTGTCGCCGGAATAGATGTACGACATCACCACTTTTCCTGAACTGTCAAGCGTATCCCTCTGAGCCAGAAGACCGCTTTTGTTGTCAAGAATATACTTATATTCCGCGATCATTGGGCGGTCTGTAAACTCGGTGTTGTTCACAGGAATCGGTTTGCCGGAGGAATTCACGTGTTCCAGCCTTCGAACCTTTTGATTTTTGGTATATATCCGATAATGGTCGCTGCGGCTTTCCCGCTGCTCTGCAGTCAGCGGGAAAATGCCTTTAGGAACGCCCCAGTACTCTACGTAATCAGCGAAATAGCCGACATGTATGCGATAATAGCGGTCCCAGATCCAGAATCCCAGACAGATAAAGAAAACCGTAAAGAACAGCGCGGCAATTGACGACCAGATAATTCTTTTCTTCTGACGCTGTTTGTCTCGCTGAATGATCGTGTCTGGACTGACTTCCAGCATCCTTGCGATTACTTTCAGCCGAGAAATTTTGGCGCCTTCGCCAGAGAGCGAAACGCCTTTCAACTCGTCGTGAATGTCATCGAGGATGGCATGAAGCCGGGCTTGACGTTCTGCATTTTCTTCCGGCGTCAGGTGAGAATAGTTTATAAACTCCCGCGTTTTGCGTAAAATGGGCGGAAAGCACTCCGTTGCCGGGTCGCCGCTGTTTGGCGTTCCTTCAATAATATACGGAATGATTCTCTCATACCGCCCCATGAGGATGAAATTCTCGACTTCCTGATTCACCCAATCGGACTGCGCGCTGTCAGGACTGCAAATCAAAAGCAGGAATCGGGAATCTTCCAGCTCTCTGAGAATAGACTTTCCCAACAACCCGGCAGACAGGTCTGTCATGTCTCGAAACAATGGATGAACGCGTTGGGGATATTTCTTCTTGTTGGCTTCCTCAAGTTCGTTTCGGAGTACAGTCGGGAGTCGGTATGCTTCAATTTTTTTCTGAATTATCTCCGCAACCTTTTTGTCTTTGCTGCTGTAGCTGATAAACGCGAAATATCGATAGGCGAGATTGTCGTGCACGGTATTCTATGTAAAAAACAATGGTAAATATCAATATTATTTTTCAGTATATCATTTTTGAAATTAACTGCAAGAGGCGAACTCTCAAAAAGAGTAAAAGCGGTAACCATTTTCTCCTTTCGGGAGATTGATCGTTTTCAGACAGCGTTTCGTCTCGCGGCATGCGATGGAAAGAACCGCGCAAAGCCATTGATTCGGGAATAGAACCTCTGACGATTCAATTCTGTAACTCTATATTTTATATGAGGTTTTGTATAATTCGAATAATTGTTTGTAATTCAATGTTGCAGATTACAAAATATGTAGTATATTATTAAAAAGGAAGTTTGGAGAGTAACCATAATTTTCTGACGCAATTATTATTAAATGGATATTTAATATATGAATACATCAGATTTATACGATTTGACAGTCTTGATCATTGTTATTGTATTCGCAATCCGTGGATACCGGAAAGGTTTACTCCACCAGATCGGCGCGTTAATATCAATGATAGCCGGGGTTGTTGTTTCCGTTCGGTTTACGCCAATGCTGGCGGCGCAGCTCCCCGGCAGCGAGAACGTCAGGTCTGTCAGCGCATTTATCCTTCTGCTTCTTGCCGCGACTTTGGTTGTTTGGGGCGTTGTCAATATGTTAAGCCGCATTATCACCAATCTCAAGCTCAACTCCTGGAACAATCAGATGGGAGCGCTCTTGGGCGTGGTTTATGGAATTCTTTGGGCGATGGCGTTGACGTTTATTCTATTGATATATGCTGTTCCCGTTCCGGAATCGAGAATTGTCGTTGATGAAAACGGATTGCAGATTTCGCCAGCGGCTTCTAACGAGCAGTCTTTTATTATGGAGTCCAAATCCGGACCGTTTTTGATTACCGCCACGTTATGGATAATCGACCATCTTCCGCAGGGCGGCGACGATTACAGATTCTATGATTATTTGCGTGAATGCCTTCAACGGAACGCCAATGTCATAAAGCAGGACAATCCCGATTTGCCGAAAGAACCTTTTGCGCCCAATCCTACAGACGTTCCCGCCTTGCCTTCCGACGAAGAAAAACCGCAGTTGCCTTTAACTGTTCCGTTAGAGCCGCAAACGTGAGGCGTTATTGAGAGTCTGCGTTCGTGTCAGAGTCGTTTGAAGATTCGTTGTTTTTTTCTGAAGAAACAATGCTTTTTTCGTACATGCCGTAGGACTTATAGGGAACGCCTCCGACTCGCTCGATGATTCGATTGACTTTTTCGTTGTCGGCGAACGTCCAGCCCAGTTCCGCTCTGTCGTATTTCATAATCGTGATACCGTAGTCCAGCGTTTTATAGATAAGCGTTTCGCTCACGCCGCGGTTGCGGTAATCTTTATTAACGCACAGCGCCATAACTCGCCCGGTTTTGATGCGCCGACCTGCCCATAAGACGCGAATG
>JAZUMX010000419.1:0-2515 GCA_045603865.1 Thermoguttaceae bacterium | reverse complement strand
TCGCCAATTAAAGACCTCGACGGGTTGATCGGTCAGGCGTACATTTTCGAATACAAAAACGGAACCTGGCAGCAGACGGCGAGTCTGTCACAGTTCGGCGCCAATCTGGTTTACGGTCTGGACTGTAAAGTTATCAACGATTCCAAAGTCCTCATCGGGTCGTCAAACCAGATTGGATTCTACGTCAAAAACTCAAGCGGGAACTGGGTTTTGGAACAGAATTCTCCCATTACTCAAAACGACGTCAACACGATTGACGACTACTCCATTCAGGGATTCGGCTCCAGCGTGAGCGTCAATACAAAGCAGACCGGCAATTTGATGGTTGTCGGCGCGCCGCAAAGCGCAGGATACATTTCCGGTTCCGGCTGGAAGGACAACGTTGGCTTGGCGTTCGTTTATCAATACAACGCTCAAACATCTTCATGGGAACAGTTGGAAACGCTGTCTTTGATGGACAGTAACAGCGTTACGGAAGACAATTTGCTGGCAGTCAGCGCCAACGCCATGTTTGGCTCTGAAGTCCTCGTCTACGGAGACTATATCCTCGTCAGCGCGCCGCAAGCGTCGTATGGCGGATTTGACTCCAACGGCATTGTCTATATCTATAAGTACTCAAACGGCTCCATAACCTACTCCGACATGCTCTACGGCGAGCAGGACGGCGAAATGTTCGGCTCCGCGCTGGCGATGAACGATTCCTGTCTCGTCGTTGGGTCGATGTACTATTCGTTTGAAATCAACAACACGACGGTTCTTCCGTACACCGGAAAGGCGACGGTATTTGAACTCAACGCGTTTGACCAGTGTACGCCTCAGCAGGACGTCTTAGCCGGGGAAACCATGATGGGCGCGTTTGTCGGGACGTCTATTGCTTTGGACGAAGACACGTTAGCCGTCGGCGCCGTCGGACAACGTCCGGAAAACGAACTCGATTCGCCCAGAAGCGGCGTTGTATTCACCTATTCCACCGCCAACACAGACGACGAGTACGCCTGTTACATCGACGCCACCAAGGCGATTAACGTCATTATTAACAAAGACGCTTCGCCCATTTCAAACCTGTCAAGCGTCAAACTGTATTATCGACGCGCCAACAGTACGAGAGAAACGGAAGCCGCGCTAACGGCAACCGCAACCGGCTGGAAAGCGACAATCAGTTCCTCGCTCGGATCGGGAGACTACGTCTTCAGACTCGTCAATATGGGCGACGCAGGCGAGTACTCCATGCGGCTTTCCAACCAGGGCATCGACAACACCACCGCTTTGAAGGTTGTCAGCGCGTCTCCGGATTACGGAACGCTGCTGGATTACAAGACGCAGTCCGTTTCCGTAACGTTCTCCGACGCGCTTCGACAGGACTTGATCAATCTGTCGCTCAATCCGGTTACGGTATTGTGCAGCGGCGCGGAAATTAACGTCAAGTCCATCGCGCTCAGCCAGGATAAAAAGACCGTAACTATCGAACTGCTGGACTCCTATCCGTACAAGAACGAAAACGTTGAGATCACGTTCAAAAAAGAGAACTTTGTTACAACCAACGGGCTGTCCATGACGACGGACTACGTCCTCGACTACACGATTCCGCTGGATGTAATCGCCGTTACATCGCAGGTTGCAATCAATGACGACCAGTTCCAAATTGACGTTACGTTCGAGGAAAACGTTGAGCTGTCCGCAAACGCCCACTGGCGAGACGCCGTCTCGTTCGAGATGTATTACGCGCCGCTGGACGAGTTTATTTCCTGGGAGCCGGCTGACCTTCACTTTGCCTACAACGACGATACTCACACGCTGACCGTTACCAGTTCAGACTCGCTGGCGATGGAAACCGAGTACCATCTGAACCTCAACGGCAACATTATTCTCAGCGTCAGCGGAAAACCGTTGGCAAACCTCGTCGACAACCAGTACGTCATTCCGTTTATCAAAACTGACGCGTCGATGTCGATTTCCGCTGTCGTTTCGACGGCGTCCTCCGCTTCCACCGGCGCAGACGGGCAAAGCGAGACTATCGCTGCAGAGGAATGGATTCACGAATGGCAAAACTTCTATCTGGAACTTTGGGCGGAAATGGACTCGTCTTCCGTTGGAGAAGTCAACCTGATTATTTCGTACGATTCCGACCTGTTCGCCCCGGTTACGCAAGACGGCGCGTTTGTATATCAGACCGCGCCAGCGTTCTCCGGCTCCAACGGGACGTTCTCCATGAACCTGGTCAACGGACAGATTATCGTCTCGGCTCAAACCAACCTCGACGGCATGGGCGCGGATGGAAACAAAGTCCTGCTGGGTCGAATTAAGTTCTCGCCAGCGGAAAACGGGGCGGGCGTTGCAATCGACGCCTTCAAAACCGGCGAATGCGCCACAACGGGAATTTCGGTCTCGCCGTACAATCTCGGACGCGCCAAAGGCGGTTCCGCCGTCAACCAAAACGTTACGCAAACAACGACGGAAGTCTGGCCCGTTATTTATGACGTGGACGACAGTAACGCTGTTGACGTCAACGACTTTA
>JAZUMX010000418.1:0-4087 GCA_045603865.1 Thermoguttaceae bacterium | reverse complement strand
TTCTCCGACGGCGTCTTTAAGCTCTTCGAGCAAATCGGCGTCGTCCATAAGGCGATCTTCCTCATCGTCCATAGACATTGATGCGCTTGACTTCGATTCCAAGTCCAAGTCTTCGGTTGTTAAAGGGTCGTTGAAATCATCGACATCTAAATTGTCAACTTCTTCGTACAAAATAGGTCTCCCTTACGTTGTTCAAATATATACAGACGACATGAAATTCGGCTGCCGAATTCCCTGCGTCAAAAAACATCTATAACATAGCATTAGTTTGAAAATTCGCGCCCTTGTTTTTCTAAAATAGTAAAGGATTACGATTATTCAAACTTTGGCGGTTAAGTGTTTCATGAATATCCTTTATTATAATCAAAAGACTAAGAATTACAAGCATTTTTTTGTTTTTTTCTTGAAATTCTTCAATTTTATATAGTGTACAAAAATGTCCATTTGGTAAAATGCGTTATTTAGAAAAAACAGGTCGTTGAAAAATTTACACTATTGTCTTTAACTTACACATATCACTTATTTTAACTTTAGGCGTTTTCAAAATATTCGATTACTTTTTCAAATGTCCGGTAGAATTTACGATATTGCAAAAAAACAAACAACCCGCATGGTTTAACTGAATTCTGATAATTATGATATAAACAATCGACTTAATCAGTTAGTTATTAAGGACTAAACTCTTGACCGAGTTGATAGTCAAAACATTGAGTTGATAGTCAAAACATGGGGCTGAACGTTTAACTTTTTTATTATTACGAATGATTTTAAAAAATGTTTTTATTTTTTTGCTGTTTTTCTCTTTTCTTTATTCAAATTTCGAGTATATTAGAAAGAAAGATATTGACAATTCATATACTGGAACGAATTGTTATTGTCTTCTTTATACGAATTAAACGCGAATCCTGATATTTCAACTTTGTAGAAATGCAAGAATCCAGATTATTTACCTGTCCGGAATGTGGACATGCTTTTCCCGTTAAAGAATCCTCGGCAGGCGAGACGCTTTCGTGTCCGGGCTGTCAAAAAACAATATCGCTGCCGTCGCTGGGAATGCTGCGCGAATTACCGATTCAGCAAGACCTGTCTGACGCTCCGGTAAAAGGGCAAACTGTTACAGCTTTGGATCGTCGAGTCGGGGTCATGCTTCTTCTGGGCGCGATTGCATTCGTATTTATCATTCTGGCGGCAGTTTGGGGATATCGATATTACATTTCATACACCAGCATCAATGCCATTGAATACGAGCAATGGAACGTTATTCAGACGTGGACTCAATGGCAGTTTCTTCGCCCTGGAGTTGACACGCCTTTGACAGAGACGGAACAAATCAATTTTTATTACTTAAGAATGCTGTGGAAATGGCTTGTCATTTACCTTTCAATTGCCGGCGTCTGCCTTCTGGGAATCGTAGCCTTGTGGATCGCGCCGATTCGAAATGAAAAAGAGCCCGTGAAAATCAAACAATAAAAAAAGATACGCCTGACTCGGCTTTCGAGATCAGGCGTTTTTGTTTACATCGCGTATTTTTTCAGATTGCTCTATGCGCTCTCAAAGCCCGTAGTCTTTTATTTTTCGGTAAAGAGTTCTCTGACCTATTTTGAGAGCTTTTGCCCCTTCCTCTCTGTTTCCGCCAACGGATTTGAGCGTCAGTTCGATAAACCGTTTTTCGACCTCTTCCAGAGGCTGACCGACCAGCGCCTTGAGAGAGTCAACGTCTGCGCTTGTCGCGGAAACGAAATGGGCGTCAATAATATTGTCTGACGAAGCGGAATTGTCCTCATCCAGCGCAGTCGAATTCTGGTTAAACGTTTCCGACTCAGCCCCGATCAACAAGGGCGCATTTTCCTGTTCGATCAATTTTTCGTCCGTTGAATCCGGAACGACAAAACCGTCGAGCAGTTCGTCCGGAGCGTCGTCTGTATCGAGAACGCCGTCGATATCGAAAACAATCATGCTTTCAATAACGTTGCGAAGCTGACGAATGTTGCCGGGCCACGAGAACTGAATCAATCGTTTGCGAATTGACGGGGAAACGGCTTTAATTTCTTTGTTGTTTCGGCTTGCAAACAGACGAATATAATAGTCAACCAGCATGGGAATGTCTTCCCGGCGTTCGCGCAACGGCGGCAAGTTGACGGTAACGACTTTGATTCGATGATATAGATCCGCCCGGAACGTTCCTTCAGCAACGGCTTGTTCCAGATTTCGGTTGGTTGCGGACAGAAGCCGGACGTTGACTTTAATCGGTTTGTTTGATCCGACTTTGGTAATCTCGCTGCTTTCCAGAACGCGAAGCAGCTTGATTTGCGTCTGCAAAGGCATGTCGCCGACTTCGTCCAGAAAGAGCGTTCCGCCGTCGGCGTACTCAAACTTCCCGACGCGGTCGGAAACGGCGTCTGTAAACGCGCCGCGGACGTGACCGAACAGCTCGCTTTCGAGAATGTTTTCACTCAAAGCGCCGCAGTTGAGCCCAACAAACGGCTTGTTCTTTCGGGGCGAATTTTGATGTATCGACTGGGCGACCATCTCTTTTCCCGTGCCGGTTTCTCCCTGAATGAGAACCGTTGCGTCGGTCGGGGCGATTCTTTTAAGACGTTCGATAACCTTTTGCATGGCGGCAGACGAGCCGACGATGCCTTCAAATCCGAATTTTTTATCCAGCCGCTGACGCAGATTGAGGTTTTCGTTTCTCAAAACGGCAATTTCAGCCGCCTTGTCGACCGTTTCCCGAAGCTGTTTGAGGTCAAGCGGCTTTTGCAAATACGTATACGCGCCGTTTGCCATGGCAGCAACGGCAGAGGGAATGCTGCCGTGCCCGGTCATCATGATGACTTTGGCGTTGGGCTGAAGCTCTTTCGCATTGCGAAGAATGCCGAACCCGTCGATGTCTTCCATGACCAGATCGGTAATAACGACGTCGAATTCGCCGTTTGCCAAAGCGTCACAGCCAGCAGTCCCGTTAAAGGCGCATTGACAATCGTACCCTTTGCGCTGCAGGGCTTCCGCAACGGTTTCCGCCAGCGACGGTTCGTTATCGACTATGAGGACGCGTATTTTCATGTTCTTAAAAGATCCGCTTGAATACTGCGATTACATAAACTGCGATTTGTACAGGGCGGCTTCTGCAATAGCGTGATCACCGGCGCGCTGAGCCAGCAGACTGAGCGCAACGTAAGAGAACGGGTCGTTCGGTTCCAGTTCAGCCGTCTTTTTCGCGTGAGCGAGCGATTCCACGTTGTTTCCGCGTTTGAAATACCAGACGCTTAACGCCGTATGAGGCAGCGCGTAGTCCGGATACTGGAGGCTCAACGCGTTCATCTTTTCGATCGCTCCGTCCAGGTCGCCGCTTTCATAAACGGCTACTGCTTCGTCGTATAATTCTTCTTTTGTCATGACGTTTTATAAACTCTAAACGTGGTTTACTACAAAACATTCCAAACAGACAATAAATATTATATCCTATTTGACGATTTAGTACAGGGGCGGGGAGAAAGGAAGGGGCGTTTAATCGTCTGAGCCAATTTTAAGAGTTTAAAAACAAAAAGCCGATGAGGCGTTCATCGGCTTTGTTATCTTTTATCTGATAATCAGTTAGTGTTATTCATAACTTTTAGAGCGAGATTCTTTGCTCCTTGAATATCCAGTTTTCCCGTTCCGAGAATTGGTATCTTTTCGACTTGAACAAAAGCGTCAATTGATGGAATCCAGATCGGCGGAATATTGTTCTCATGCATTGCAGATACGATTTCCTCGGGCGTTTTGCCCTTGAGATCCGTATACATGACGATAACTTTTTCGCCTTTTTTCTCGCTGGGAACAGACGAAACGATTACGCTCAGAGGTTCGTCCGGATTGATTCCAATAATGTCTCCAATCGCTTTTTCGATTCCCTCGTGAGGAACCATTTCGCCGCCAATTTTGGAGAATCGGCTTAAACGACCTGTAATGTAAATAAACCCGTCTTCGTCGATTTTTGCCAAGTCTCCCGTTTTATACCAGCCGTGTTTGGTAACCTCAGCCGTCTTTTCCCGCATGTTAAGGTATCCCCTCATGGCGTTGCGCCCGCGGACCCACATCATGCCCG
>JAZUMX010000417.1:0-1690 GCA_045603865.1 Thermoguttaceae bacterium | reverse complement strand
TGTTATGAAATTGCTATTCCTGACGATAACGATATTCCTGATACTGAATCTTCTCCTGCAGTATTGGATTCTGACGCCGCTTTGGAAGAAGTCCAGCAATACTACGAAAAAGTCAAACAGGAATCGTTCCTTAATAACGTCGATAACGCTGAAACCAACAACGATTCCGACACTCCAACGGAAGAGTAACGTACATTTAAAACCCCTTTGAGATGAGTTTCCTGTTCAATTTCTGGAAAAAGAAGAAGATTCTTCCGGACGTCGCTATTTTCGAGATAACGTTTCGCTGTCCGTACCGGTGCCCGTTTTGCTATTGTCCGTGGGAGAACGCGTCCGCCGGCGAGTATCCGCGCAGCGAGCTGCCGACCGCGGAACTCAAAGACGCGTTAAAAATGCTCAAATCCTGCGGCGTCGGTCAGGTAACGTTCAGCGGCGGCGAGCCGACGTCGCGCAGCGATTTCCGGGAGATTCTGCTCTATACGCGGCGAGAGCTGAAACTGAAAGTCGGGATCATTTCCAACGGCTATTTAATCGACGAAAATTTTCTGGATTTTATCCGCCCGCTGAACATTTTGCTGTCGCTGTCCGTACCGGGTATTAAAACCTATCAGCAGACGACGGGCGTTGACGGGATAAATCATACATTAGAACTGTTTCGTCAAGCCAAAGCGCGGCGCATTCGCACCTGCGCCAATATAACCGTCTCCAGGACGAATTTGCCGGAACTGTACGAGAACATCGCGTACCCGTTAATCAACGGGGCGAACTACGTTCTGATAAACCGGTTCATGCCGGGCGGGCGCGGAATGAGCCATCAGGATTTGCTTCTCAACGGGGAGGAACTCAACGAGCTGTTCGACACGGCGGAAGAGGTTCTGGCGCGAGCCGGCAAAAAGGGATATATCGGAACGGAACTGCCCTACTGCGCGATTAAGAACCCGAAAAAATACCGGTATTTGTCGATTGCGTCGACGTGCAGCGCTGCAAAGCATTTTTGCGCTTTAGACCCCAACGGCTATTTGAAAGTCTGCAACCATTCGCCGACGACGCTGTGCCGATGGGACGAAATCCCCAACGTCATTCCCCGTCACCCGTACTGGCAGAGGTTTATCAAATCCGACTACATCCCGGCAATCTGCGCCGGCTGCAAGGATTTATCGCACTGTCACGGCGGCTGCCGGGAAGCGGCTCACGTCTTCGGCGGAGACATCGCCTCGCCCGACCCCCTGCTGCAAATCGAGCCGGGACTGAAAGACCGGAGGAAATAGTATTCTTTTTTTAAAATCTCACGCGAAGTTCGCGAAGGAATGGAAGGCGGTAATGGAGTGAGCGCAGCGAACGGAATTACGCATTCGCCGTCAGGCGAACAAAACGGGTTGCGTTAGCGCCCATTAAAAACTCACGCGGAGACGCGGAGGAGCGGAGGAGGTTCGCGAAGTTTTAAAAAACAAGGCGAGCCGGGTTATGTATACGCCCGTTAAAAGCTCACGCAAAGTTCGCAAAGTCCGCAAAGTTTTAAAGATTTTTTGTGTTCTATGTGTTCTTTGTGTTCTTTGTGGTTAAAATTTTTTCTGTGGCGGACTTACGTCCGCGATCCGGTATGGTTTTTGGCTACATCGCAGTACCCGAGCGGGACAAAGCGACCAACGGGAGCGGGTATTGGCAAACGCGCGGTAGCGCGGATTGGGAG
>JAZUMX010000416.1:0-2361 GCA_045603865.1 Thermoguttaceae bacterium | reverse complement strand
AACCGCCGGTTATAAGAATATCGTCCCTTCGGGACTTGAGCGGACTATCGTCCGCTGTCGCTACCGCGACGTTTCGTATCTCATTTGGACAAATCTTCTAAGCGCAGGAATAATTTGCGTGCACCCTGTCAATATCTTTTTTCGTTATTCTTTACGGCTATTAAAATTGAACCGCTACGCGGTTCTGTGCGGGCGATACGCCCGCGAACCGGACTCAACCATGTGCAATCGCATAAAGTATTGAATAGAAACAGTTATTTCCAGCAATATTCATTTCCCTAACCACTTACCACTAAACACTTACCACAAACAAAAAGATTCTCTATTTTACTCATTTTAAAAAATAAAACCCGCGGCATGGGCTTTTGTCAGGGAAAGAGGCTGTCTTACGGAAGCTAAAGGCAACCGGGGAAATTCCGACAAAAAGCGTTAGCTGCGGGTTTGAAAAAGCTCCTGCTGAAGATTTTTCGGATGTGTTATGCGCCTAAAACGATAACGGGTAACGGGTTAAGGGTTAGCGAAAAGGGTAAACGATATGGAGTTTTGAAGGAATTTTGGTATGTGATTATAAGCCCTGAAGTTCGTTGAGCATGCGGTTTAAGGCGATGTCCAGCTTGGCTTCGGTTTCGTAGGTGCCAGCGGCGATTTCAGCGCGAATCCGGTTGACCAGATCCATGCGGATGCCTTCGGTGTCGGCGACGCTGGAAGCGGTGGAAACGGCGCTGATGTCAGCGTTGTTGTTGACTCCGGAAAGACGAATATCGTCCTGAATTGTATTGGCAGCCTTGGGTTCGGAAGCGGGGGCAGTTCCATTGACGGGCTGAGCCGGAGAGGTCTGGTTGATGCGCTGAGTTCCAAACAGGGGATTCAATCCATTGATTTGCATAATTGTACCTCGCTAAAGCAAAGTTGTTATAGGGGGCGAAGCAGAGAGCGTTAAAAACGCGCTGACTTCCATGTCTTTTAATTTTAATACGGACGGAAAAACCGACTGTATCAACTAACCGTTATAGCATAAAACCGAATAATTTGGAAGAGCAATTTTGCATCCTGCAAGGCTTTCCGAACGAAATCGGTTCGAGCCGAATTTGAAACTCGTAAGTCGTTGATTCCTTTTGAGTTTCGTTTCGCAATTTTTTTCAATTGCTTATACCATTGATACGAACCAGAACGGAAATTGTTCGTCGAAAAAGAAAAATTTTTTATTTTTTTAATTCGAGTTCATTTTTTCGGCGTCCCCTCTTGTCAAAAACTGCTTTTTAATTTAATATATAATAAGTGAGTTATTAAGTTGATAGCAACTTTATCATTTTTCATTATTCATTTTTACCCTAATTCAACAACCATGAACGCAATCTTATCAGCCTTTTCCTTTACCGCAGTAGACGGAGCGGTTTTTGCTTTGTTTATTCTGGCGGTTCTGGTCATTAGTATTGTTATGAGTTTTATGGGCAAGAAGAAAGACGGCGCGGAGTCGTACTTCCTTGCTGGACGCGGTTTGCCGTGGTGGCTTATCGGCTTTTCGCTCATCGCAGCGAACATCTCAACAGAGCAGTTTATCGGCATGTCCGGCAACGCGTCGCAATGCACCGGTTTGGCGATTGCTTCTTACGAATGGATTGCAGCCATTTCTCTGGTTTTCGTCGCCTTTGTCTTCGTTCCGATGTTCCTTCGCTGCGGAATTTACACGATTCCTCAATTTCTGGAATACCGTTACAACAAGTTGGCGCGAACGCTCATGTCGTTAAGCATGATTATCATTCTGTGCGCTGTTACGATTGCCGTCGTTATTAACTCCGGCGCTTTGACGATTGACGTTCTGTTCTCCGGAATGAGCGTTTTCGGCATCCCGATTAACATTGTAACAGCCGGCTGGTTCATCGGCATTTTGGCGGCGGTTTACGTCTTTACCGGCGGTTTGAAAGCCTGCGCCTGGGCAGACCTCCTTCAGGGTTCCGGCTTGCTTCTGGGCGGATTCGTCATCATGCTGGTTGCGTTCAACACGTTTGCCAAGAAAGACGTTGCCGAACTGGGAATCACCCCGGATCACACGCGTCCGGCTGTCTATCAGGGCAAAGACCTGACCGAAGGCGTTACCGCTGAAACCAAAGTCTGGAAGAAATTCACAACGGTCAACCAGGACAAACTTCACATGGCTCGTCCGAATAACGACCCGAACATCGTTTGGACGACCCTGCTGCTGGGAATCTGGATTCCCAACCTGTACTACTGGGGACCCAACCAGTACATTATGCAGCGAACCCTCGGCGCCAAGTCGCTGGCTGAAGGACAAAAGGGCATCGTTTTTGCCGCCGCCATGAAACTGGCGATTCCGTTTATTATCGTCTTCCCCGGCATTAT
>JAZUMX010000415.1:0-2533 GCA_045603865.1 Thermoguttaceae bacterium | reverse complement strand
GTCTGATTGCCGAAGCTGGGCGTTTTCACGCGTCCGCCGTCGGCGTCTGGATTGGGAACAACACCAAAAACAACGCTGTTACGCATTGCGAAATTGTCGACCTGTACTATACCGGCGTGTCCGTCGGCTGGCATTGGGGATATGCCGGCGTGTCGTTTGGAAACAGAATTGAGTTCAACCGGATTCACAACATCGGTCAGGGCGCGCTGTCCGACATGGGCGGCGTTTATACGCTCGGAACGCAGACGGGAACGCGCGTCTGCAACAACGTCATTTACGACGTCGAGTCGTATTCCTACGGCGGATGGGGTCTGTACCCGGATGAAGGCTCGGAAGGGCTTTTGATGGAAAACAACCTCGTCTATAACACCATGGACGGCTCGTTCCATCAGCATTACGGCAAAGACAACGTCATTCGCAACAACATTCTCGTCTGCAGCCGCGCCAATCCCGCTCACGGCAGAGCGTTTCAGGTGGCGGCAACGCGAGTCGAACCGCACCGGTCGTCTGTCTTTGAAAACAATATCATTTACTGGAAAGACGGGTCGGCGATGGGATACAATTTCGATAAAGTCAATGCTGACATCCGTTCCAACCTGTGGTGGAAAGTCGGCGGTCAGCCGGATTTCGCAGGGAAGACGCACGAACAATGGGTTGAGTCTGGACGCGACGCCGGCGGGCTGGTTGCTGATCCGCTGTTTGTCAACCCGGACGAGAAGGATTTTCATCTCAAGCCGGACTCCCCTGCAGAGAAAATCGGATTCAAACCGTTTGACTATACAAAAGCGGGGAGGAGATGAGTTGCGAGTTGCGGGGCGGCGAGGCGCCGCTCCCAGTCCGCGCTGCCGCGCGCTTGCCAATAATCGCTCCCGTTGGTCGCTTGCGTTTCTCGCAACTCGCAACTCGCAACTCGCAACTATTCCCCATTCCCTATTCCCTATTCCCTACTCCCTCAATCATGTTCAATCAAGTTCCTTTAACAGATTCTCTGACGAGTTTTTTCGCGTCCGGCTGGCCGCCGTTCATCTGGCATGACCCGGTTATGCAAGAGGCGTGGTCAAAATGGTTTCATTTCTTCCCGGAGTTTCAGTGCGCGATGAGAACGGAAGACGGGAAACTGGCGGCAACGGTTCACGCAGTCCCGCTGAAATGGACTGCGCCGTTTGAAATGCTTCCAGACGGCATGGAAATGTACGAGTCCGGCTGGGATTGGGTTATTGAGCAGTCCATCGAGGATTATCTTTACGGACGAAAGCCCAACGTCCTTTCCGCCGCTGCGATCGTCGTTGCGCCTGAAATGCAAGGGCAGGGCTTGGCGGGCGAAGCGGTCAAACATCTGAAGTATCTGGCGAAGACGCATGGATTTAAGGCTCTTATCGCCCCGTTGCGTCCCAGCGAAAAACGGTTCTTCCGAGACATGGATATAAAAGAGTATATCGCCATGCGAAAGCCCGGCACGGACTTGCCCTTCGACCCGTGGATAAGACTGCACGTCAAACTGGGGGCGAGAATCGTCAAGCCGTGTCTGGAATCCGTAATTATCAGCGAATCGCTGGATACTTGGACGCAATGGACGGGCGTTACGTTTGACCAGTCCGGCTTGTATCCCATTCCCGGCGGCGACGAACCTTTGATTGTTGACATCGAAGCCAATCAGGGCGACTACTCCGCCTCCGGCGTCTGGGTGGTTCATGATATTGAGTAGCGAGTTGCGAGTTGCGAGTTGCGAGGCGGCGAGGCGCCGCTCCCAATCCGCGCCGACAAGGTCGGTTCCTGATTGGACGTGGGTAGCGCCGAAAATGGCTTTTTCGGAGGCATAACCTTATCCTCTCGCCCGTGCGGCTTCGCACCCGCGCGCTTGCCAATAATCGCTCCCGTTGGTCTCTTGCGTTTTCTCGTAACTATTGCTTTTCATTCGCCGTCAGGCGACCTTTAAGCGGTAGACAGTAGTTCTAACCGCTTTTTCAATAATAACTTAAAATTTTTTGCAACAAATTTGGGGGTTGTTCGTTTATAATGGTATAACAAACGATCGTTGAAAAACAAAACAACATTTTTTATCCCCCTATCATTTCAGGAGATATTCCCCGATGAAAAAAGCATTTCTTTTAGCGATTATCGCCGCTGTCGTCTTCCCAATGATCAGCATGGCAGACGAACCCGCCGCTCAACCGGAACCCCAAAAAGTTCAAAAAGAACGCAAAGCCCCTCAGGGACCGACTCTGTTCAAGTTTGACGCCAACAAAGACGGCGTCGTAACCAAGGATGAACTCCCCGCTGACAACAAGTTCATCGAAGGCATGTTCAATCATACCGACGCCGACAAAGATGGCAAAGTTACCAAAGACGAAGAAGCCGCTCGTAAGGCTGAACTCCAGAAACGCTACGAACAGTACAGAGCCAAAGCTGGCGACAGACCGCGTCGTCCTCAGCCGCCCAGAGGACCTCGCCCGCAAGGTCCGCGTCCGGACTTCAAAGGCCCGCAGGGACCTCGCCCGCAGATGACTCTGTTCCGATTTGACGCTAATAAAGA
>JAZUMX010000414.1:0-1863 GCA_045603865.1 Thermoguttaceae bacterium | reverse complement strand
CGGTTCGCTTGGATCAGGTCCGATCACCATTGAATCAGGCGCAGATCTACGGTTTTCAGGAGGTTTAACTAAAACAATCTCCAATGACATTTCCGGTCCTGGTATTCTCACAAAACAGGGATCATCTGGCGAACCCACCGTTACTCTCGATGGCAACCTGTCTGGTTTTACAGGAACCCTGATTACTAACGAGTTAAATGGTGATAGAAGCGCTACAATTAAATTGAAAGGCGCAAACACGAACCTGGTTAATGCCAGCGAGGTTATTAACAACGGTACGCTTGACGTTTCTGGTTACACCGGAACAACAACCATGCAGCTGAACAAACTTTCTGGCGCTGGAATTGTCAATATCGGCTCTAAACCGATTATTCTTAACAATGCTGCAAGCGCTGACTCGACGACATTCAGCGGCGTTATTAATGGATCTGGCTCTGTAACCAAAACCGGCGCTGGTACGGTAACGCTTTCCGGCGCTAATACGTATTCTGGCGGAACGACGATTTCTGCTGGTACGCTGGCAGTTAACAACGCCAACAGTTTGGGAACTGGTCTCATTACTCTCAACGGTGGAACGCTTGACACAACAGGAAGCGTAAAGACCTTTGCTAACGATATCTCTGTTGGCTCTAATGGCGGAACAGTTACAGTCCAAGGCGGTAATAATTACACTACTTTTAATTCCATTTCCGGATCAGGCGCTCTGACAACTAATGGAACCGTACAATTTAACGGTTCCGGCGGATACAACGGTCATATAACTGTCGCAAGTGGATATGTGTGCGTAGTTCCTGGCGCTGTTGGTACAGTTGATTTAACTTTTACGAATACTGCATATAATGGTTCCAATTTTAAATTAGCGTCAGCAGGAACGTTGTCCATTGGAGCATTAAACTCTAATTATGACGGCACTCTGTTTACATCAAATTCGCAAGTGATGACGTTTGAAATTGGCGTTGGAGATAAATCATCCTCTTATGCAGGGAAAATTAATGGATACAAAAATGCAAAGAATTTAACTGTTAAAAAAGTTGGCGCTGGTACGCTAACCTTAAATCGTACTGGTTATGCGTACGGCGGAGAGACTAATTCTATTAAAGAAGTTATTGTCAATGGCGGCAAATTGATCGTTGACGCTAGCAATGGCGTTTTTAAATGGGATGCTACAACCGGATTCTGGGGAACAGCTCCTATCACCGTCAATTCTGGTACAGAGCTTGAATTTGTGAAGGCTTATACAGTAACTCCCAACGCTGATATGACGGTTAATAGCGCAACGCTGACGTTGGACGCCGATCAGTATGTCAACAAATTAACTTTAAATTCGGGTACAGTTACTGGCAATGGTGGATTACATGTTGGATTAACTGGCAACGGAGTGTGGTCGGTTCAAGGCGGCGTTTCAACCATTAATAACCACATGTCCATTGTTAAGAACGGAGACATTACGACTTTTACAATCAGTTTTGACAAAGGTTCAACGTTAAATATTGCAAACGTCTTTAAAGGGGATGCTAGCGCTAATTTTCGCGGATCGAATATAGTATTCCAAGGAACAGGTGATGGTCCGGGGAATATTTACATAACGACCACAACGGCTATGACCGATTTGGGTAATTTTACATTCAACAATATGAACGGTACGATTGCCGCCCCAATAACAGGAACCGACTGCACAGTTACAAAAACCGGCGCGGGTACAGTTACGCTCTCCGGCGCTAACACCTATACCGGTTTAACTACCGTTTCCGGCGGCGTTCTCGAGCTGACCGGCGACGCCATTGTCGCTAACGGTCCGGTTTCTATTGGAGCAAACGGAACGTTGGAATACAATGTTGGCAAAGACGAAAATAACCAGCCGAT
>JAZUMX010000413.1:0-3116 GCA_045603865.1 Thermoguttaceae bacterium | reverse complement strand
GCAAGTGTGTCCGGGAACTGAAAAACGAGTACTGGCATCAGCCGCATGCGATTAACTTCGACTCGGAAACGATGCCCAAATGGTTTGGGCTTCCCGACCCAAACGACCTGCCCAGCGTCTTCGAGATTGACTATATTCGCGTTTGGAAAAAGTAAGAAGGCATTAGGCAAGAGGCAGTAGGCAGTAGGGAATAAAAACAAATTGGAACGACCATGAGCGGTCGTCCCAACTGTTATCTCATCCAAACGCCGTTTCTAGCGGAGAAGATTTCTCAGCGATTCCAGGCAACCGATGAATTCTTTCTCGGTCAAAACGGTTTGAGTCGGATCGTCGTGTCCTACGCTATGCGTCAGGGTATATGCCAGCGAAGCTTTCAGAGCGTCACGGAACTCCTGGCTGGCGTCAAATTTGCATTTGTACGCTCTCATAACCAGAGCGATATATTCTTCTGACTCGCGTTTGATCTCTTTGCCTTGCCACCATAGCGTTTGCGTCTTTTTCCATTCATTGCATCCTTTGGAATGGTTCCCAACGTGACGAGCTGATGCGCCGCTGAGCGAACACAGTTTCAGCTGCATTTCAGCGTCGCTTTGCTTTAGCGCCTGGAGGAACCCTTCCATCGAATAACATATCACGCCGTCCACGGTAAACGGAGGCTCAACACGATGATAATTGCTCAGGACGTTAGCCGGGTAGACGCCCTTTGCTATAATATCAATAGTTTTGGTTTCTTCATTAATCGTGTTGATTGGCGCGTTTTCCAGCTCTCGGGCTTTTTTGGCTGCGATTTGCTCAAGCTTTGCAACTTGGCTGCGTTCTTTTTTCTGGTCGCGGGCAGCCTTTAGCGATTCCTTGTCCAGCGACTGAACTCCGGATATTTTACAAAAAACATCCAGCGCCCGTTCCTGAATTTCCGGATCGTCGCTTTTGGTCAGCTCTCTTACTTTTCGCAGGCAGGTTTTATCGCCTATAGCTTCAAAAATATTCAGCCAATCCAAAGTTAGATTATTGCTTTGGGTTGAAATATTTTGAATGACGTCGCCTATTCTGCCAGAGAATCCGCCATATCGATTAAACAGCGCTTCAACAATATCAAACATCAAAACGGTGTAAAGATGTTTTACCTTGTCGTCATTTTCCGAATCCAGCGCCTGTCCCAGGAATCGAACTGCTTCTTCCAGTTCCTCTTGACTTTTTGATGCAATGAGAAACGGGCTAAATTCAATTAGTCTGTTCACAAAAGCAATTTTGGTTTTAACGTCCTCGGACGACTCGCTGCATTTGAAAATCTGGGCTCCAAGGGTGTCGGGGAAAGTCGGAATGAGTTTTTCTTTTTTCATTTTTCAGCATCCTTTCTTGAGTGAAATGAAATTGAGGGTAAACGCGTCTTGACCACTATGGACAAAGACAGAAAAAAATTTACGAAAGCTTTCAATGTTGAGCGCTTTCATGTTGTTTTGTTAAGACGATTGAATAAAAGAAATGTTAGGAAAATTTTTTATTCTTTTTTTTCGGGGTTGTAAATAATCTTTGATTGGTTATAATAAAAAGTATCGGTAAGATAACAATATAATCGAATATTATAACCCAATTTAGGAGGAGTAACAATGAAATGTATCATCAAAGCGGTTGTCGCGATGGTTGTCGCCGGCGTTTGCGCGATTGCCAGCGCTGCGGGAGTTATCCCGTTTGACAAGCTGTCGCCCGAGGCGCAAAACGACTTGATTGTCGACTGGACGTTCCAGGCGGGCAACGTTTTCGACGCGACGAAAGTCGCCAACGAAATCAAATGGGCGAAAGAAGCGGCGGAACGCATTGCCGATCTGGCGGAAGACATTGATCTTTCCGACAAAGTCGCTCAGCTGGACGACTTGCAGAAGAAGCTCGACGCTGAGGGAGACAAGGACTACAAGGCTCTGTATTTTGAAGTCCGAAAAGTCAAGCGGGAAATTGTATTCTCCAACCCCCTGCTGGACTTTGATTCCATATTGATGGTTCAGAACCCATATCCGAAAGGAAAGCCGCGCGATGCGACTGACGAATGGTCTCACGAAGCCCGACACCGCAACGGATACATGGCTTGCGACGGCGGGAAGATTCTGGTTATTGGCTTGAACCCCCGCGAGGTCAAGAAGGACGTCGTCCCGGAACTCAAGGGTGCGTTCTGGCGTCAGGATTTGTCCTTTGACGGCAAAGAGATTCTTTTCTGCTATCGACCCGTTGGCGAAAAGTCATTCCACCTGTACAAAGTCAACGCGGACGGAACGAACCTGCGCCAGCTGACCCGCGGCGACTACAACGACCTCGACCCGGTCTACACGCCGGACGGGCACATCGTTTTCGCGTCGTCCCGACAGGGAAGCTACGTCCGCTGTATGCCTATGACGCATGCGTTTGCGATGTCACGCTGCGATTCCGACGGGAAGAACATTTACGTCATTTCCGCCAACGGTGAGCCGGAATACATGCCCAACATGCTTCCCGACGGCCGCGTTATTTTCACCCGTTGGGAATATACCGACAAAGCCCTCTGGCGCGTTCAGTCCCCCTGGACGATGAACCCGGACGGAACGAACCCGCAGACGTTCTGGGGCAACCAGTCCGTTTGGCCGGACGTCTTAACCGAAGCCCGCCCCATTCCGGATTCCAAAAAGGTCGTCTTTATCGGCTTGGGACATCACGCCTGGTTTAACGGCTCGGTCGGATACATTGACCCGACGAAGGGCATGAACTATCCAGACGGTTTGGAACGCATTACTCGAGAAGTCGCCTGGGCGGAAGTCGGCAACGGTCCGCAAGACCCGGCGCCGAGTTACGATTACCATACCGCCGGCGCGTATTTCGCGTATAAGACGCCGTATCCGCTGAGCGAGGAATACATGCTCGTTTCCGCCCGCGTTGGCAAACACCTCAGCAGCGGTTCCGATCACGGCTGGTTCTTCAAGCTGTATTTCCAGGACGTCTACGGCAACAAGGAACTCATTTACGCCGCTGACAACGCCAATGCGTGGTACGCCATGCCGTTCAAGCCGCGACCCGTGCCGACGGAAATCCCGGATAAAGGCGACTGGCCCAAGATTGGTTCTGGCGAACAGCCCAAACCGGGATATTTGTAC
>JAZUMX010000412.1:0-10895 GCA_045603865.1 Thermoguttaceae bacterium | reverse complement strand
GGGAAGGAATCCCCAAAAGGCGCCGGTAACCGTCCAGCCGCGGGGATCGCGCCCTTCTTCGCCGTAGACGTCGACGAATTTGAGCTTGACGTCCGTCAGACCGGTTTCTTCCTGCAGCTCTCGCGCCGCGGCAGCCGGCAGGGCTTCGTACTCGTTGACAAAGCCGCCGGGCAGCGCCCACGATCCCTTAAACGGCTCGTTGCCGCGCTGAATCAAAAGAACTTCAAAGTTCGATTTTTTAGCAGGACGCAAGATGACGCAGTCTGCCGTATAGCCCGGACGAGGCCAGCGATAACAGTATTTCAAAGTCGATTTTGACATTAGCTTTGCTGGGATTCTGGGGACTGAGCGTCTGAGGAAGCGTCGGCTTCTTCTTCGTCTTCAACGAACTTGGGAGTCGGTTTCTTTTTCTTCTTCTTTTTCTGAACAGAGCTGTTGATGTCAGAAGCGGAATCAGTAAGAGTCTTTTTGACAGAACGGGCTTCCTCTTCGATATCGCTGGTTGCTTCTCGAAGATCGGAAGTCATTTCGCTCATGCCCTTTTTAAACTCGGAAATCGTTTTTCCTACGGACTTGGCAACTTTTGGAAGATCTTTCCCAAAAAGCAACAGAGCAATAACTCCTAAAATTATCAGTTCAGGAGTTCCTATACCCATCATGTGATTATCTCCCTGTCAAGACAAATTACTCTTCGTCGTCTTCTTCCTTAGCTACCTTCTTTTTAGACTTCTTCTTGGGAAGATCTTCCTCTTCGTCTTCTTCGTCGTCCTCGCCAGATTTGACGCCTTTTTTGAATTCGGTAATACCCTTACCCAACGATTTGGCGATCTGTGGAATTCGATTGCCAAAAAGGAGCAGGATAATAACAAGTAAAATAAGCAGTTGCCAATGGCTGGTTCCCATAATTAAACCTCACATATTTTAGGCGGGTAATTTTCAATGCAATCTCTCCGCAAACCCGAAAACGCTCGGGCGGCAAAACGCGCGTCTTGCCAGGCTGGAGGAAACTACTGTATATAATATTGTATTTAACCGATTGTATTTGTCAACCGTTTGACAGGAAATTTTGTAAATTTATAAGAAAAATATTGCTCTACAGCCGAAGAAAAACGTTTTAAACGATTATTCTTCTTTATTTTTCCTTGTTTTCCTCTTTGGGGAGTTCATTAAGAAGGTCCAAATTATGCGGGTTGTTCTTAACAATCTTGCTGGTAAAGTCCAGCTTATGAACCGGCTGAACGATCGACGAGGCGATATTGCGAACGTGGGAAGCGTATCGCTTAAAATACCGAAATGCCAGCGTGTAAGCGACGTCAATGCGTTCGTTATCCGTCTTTTCCGCCAGGAACCAGTAAATCTGCTGATCGCAGGTGTCTTCAATCGCCGCAGCCTGACAGATAAGCTCCGTTGCCATCTGCTCGTCCTGAGAATCAAAAATATGTCGACAATGGTCAATCAAAGCCAGAATCGCGTTCTTGACCATTTCCAGCTTCCCTTTGGTAATTCCGTCTGGAACGTCCGGGGCGGAGACGGTTAAATCGTAGATGTTTTTGGCGATGTCGCCCAGACGTTCGCCGTCTTTGACGATGCTCATCATTATCAAACACTGATCAAAATCCGCCGTGCCGCGAACCGTCGTATGAATAACCAGTTCTTTACGGATGGTGCGTTCCGACTTGTTTATAGACTTATCCAGAGCAAACAGTTCCGCTCGAACCGCTTCAGGATCCTCGTAACGCAAATAGGCGTCTGCAGCAAGCTGAAACGCGCGGCGGGATGCGTCAAGCATCTCGCAAAACTGACTGCGAATGTTCTTCATGCCAGCGTTCATGGCCGCTGTGGACGTTGACCCGGAATATAACCATTTGAACATTTTCGTTACCTCTGTTAATTAAAATTTCTGAAAAGCAGGAATCCCAAAGCGGGCAAAATAAAGTAAAGCATTGCAATCCACCCGACAACGTATCGTCGTCGGCGCGCCAAAATAATGCTCAGACGCCGACTCAGGAAAATCGGAAAACGCATTTGAGGAATCGGGTAGAATAAAATCACGCCGGTTATATTGAACAACGTATGAGCAAACGCCAGCGCCAAGCCCATCTGCCCGTTTGGAGTATTCAAAAACGCAGTTGCCGCCAGAATAGCGGTGATAGTCGTTCCAACCTTCGCGCCGATGACAATCGGATAAATCTTCTTGACAGAAAGAACGCCAACGGCAACAAGCGGCACTAAAAGCGACGTCGTAATTCCTGACGATTGGATGAGCATCGTTACAAAAATGCCAACCAGAAGACCTATGTATCCGTTTTGGGACAACGCGCGGTTGAGCCAGTCTTCAATTCTGTCTGCCATGAGAGATTTCATGTTATTCGTTATATAGACCAACGAAAAGATCATGATGATCAGACCGAGCGTTCCCATTATAATCAATGTTGTCAATGGGCTTAACCCCAAAAGACACAAATTTTGAATTCCCTTTGCCGGAGTGTCTACAGCATAGGATATCGGGTTGAACCCTGGCGAGTTTCCAGCGGCGGAAACCGGAACCAGCTTTGCCAAAAACGTTGCTGTTTTGGTCAGATAGCCAAAAGTCATTTCCAGCGTAAAGCATATCAAAACCGTTAATATGTTAAATGTATCCAGAATCAATGATGCGGAAAAAGCGCGGGTAAATGTACGCCGCTCGCCTCCAATATGGGTCAACGAAACAATTGTACACGGCAGAGCAGCCCCGATATTTGCGCCCATTGCAATTGGAATCGCGCCCTCTAACTGGAGGGCTCCCGTTGCTACCATCGCCACTGATATACTGGTTGTTGCTGACGAACTTTGCATCAAAGCAGTCAGGATAATTCCCAAACACAATCCTGTAAACGGATTTTTAAGTTGGGAAGCGAGCGTATTCAAAATAGAGTTATTGTAATTTGTATAAGTTGTTACCCCCGTTCCAAACATTTTAACTGCAACGAGAAACAAATATACAAGAAAGACAAACAGCGCCAGTCGAGCAATCAACCCGATCTTTTGGTTAAAGCCGTCATATTGAGATGGATTCATAATCGGCGCTTTGGTTTTTGGGATAAATTCAGGAGAACTCATCAAAACGCCCTCCATTAATAACCTATATATTATTGACATTTCCGATTTTCGTCAAGGGGGGGAAGAACTGCAAAGCGCTAAAATCAATCACAGCGCTGCGTACTGATAGAACTCCGGCGAGAGAATTTCGTCTGCGCCGTGAAGCCGCAGCGATTCGATATCTTCAATGCGGGGCTGATAGACAATAACGTAAATCGCCGCATTGGGATTCAACTCTTTTAATTGAGCGATTCTCTTAAAGACGTCGTCCGATAAGAAATCCGGAAATACGACAATTCGCGTCGGCTGAGCCAGCAGGGATTGTTCAGGCAACGCAGTCGTCATTCCGCCAGGCCAGACCTTCGCTCCCAAAGAAGCGTAAAAACGCGACAGCGTTTCTCTCTGTACGGCGGAATCGCTGAAAATCCAGAAGACGTCGTGGGGTTTGGCAGGAAACTCATTTTGAGAATCCAATTCTACCCGTTGAGCGTCCGAAGACGAAAGAGGAAGCGACAGCTGAGACAAACGCCCGGCGTCAAAGAGCGTCTTTTGCCGCTTAAACCAGCATGGAAAATCGTACCATGCAATGCGGATGGCGTCTTTTATTGGCGTTCCCGTTCGACGTTCTCCCTCGCCCCAGGACGACGTTACCAGAATCAAAGAAGCAATCGGATTGGATTGAATAATTCGTTCCATTTCAGGAATTGAAAATTCACCCGGATAAGATTGCAATATAACGACGACGTCCGGAGAAGGATTCAAACGAAAAAAATCTTCTGTTGATGCCGCATAACAGACATACGCGCCGTTGAAAATATTCGACAGCGCGTATTGAAATTCCGGTTGTTTTGCATCGCCCACGACGCATACCTGAAGTAATTTGCCCATAGCGTTTTCCATTTCCAAAAACGCAGACTACGGCAAATATCTTCGGAGAATAATCGTCTTGTCAGCGTTCATTCTCATGCCCGGCGAGTAGCCAACCGGACGCGTTCGGTCAATAAGATAGAACGCCCGGTATCGCTGACGCGAGCCGTTGTCCAAACCGTATTCTTTGCCGACGGTTCCATTTTGGTATTCGAAGAAACCAACGGTAATCCAAACGGCAAAGACGTTGGAACGCGTAGTCGTCAAATTGGACAAGCGCTGCATAAGCTGCGTCTGGAAGTAAACGCTGTAAGCTGCCGACTGACTTTCTTTGGTTGCCTGATTCATTCGGAAAATAGGATTCTCGGCGCCAGGAACTTTGGTCAAAATGTAGTTTCCGGATGTATCGCCAAAGGTTAGAAGACGAGAGCCGTGGTTTTCCGTGAAAATCTTTCCCCAGTAATCGTTATACATGGAGCTGGAAGGCAGACCTGCAATGGATGTCAATTCAGTTTCAGACGCAACGCCTAACAACGCTTCCCAAACTGCCGGATGAGTAATCGAGTTGATGTTGATTTTTCCCGGTTCCCGGAAAGCCCAGCGATACCCGTCTGGAGCGACGTTTGCAGAAACGGATTGGTTGGTTCCGTTAACGTAATACGTATTGACGTTCATTGGCGTAACGACAAACGGCGTCTGAATGCGAACGAAATTTAGTATCTTCGATCCGGATTCCGAAAGGAAATCAATATTGCCGCAGTCTCCCGTTGGATGCAGATATTTAGGCAGATTGCCTGTAGTCAACTCTGCTGAAACCGGTTTGTCAATCGCATTTGCAGACGAAGTCAGTTCGTATGCGCTTACCTGAGGAACCAGCATCAACTCCACAACGCTGTTAAACGGTCTGTTGGGGAAATAGTACGGCGCTGCCGACTGGTACGACGGCAGCTTTGCCGTTGTAGTAGTTCCTGTTCCAACGGTAGTGTCTGCGAGGTTATAAAAATTGGGTTCAAATCTGTTTATACTGTGATAAAAGTTCGTTTTCACAGCGGCAATTACAGCCCCTCTGCCTGTTCCTTGAGTAGACAACGACAGTTTGCTTGACGCCGTTTTGTTTGTCTGTCCCGGAATCTTTTCCGCAGTCCAGAAGTTAGCGCACGTTGAACCGGCAAAAGCCTGCGTTTCTCCTCGTTGACGAGATTTAATGAAAACGTCGGCGTGCTTGTATGCCAATTCATCGGCATCAGACGCCTTCTGACCTTTGTTTAACGTTTTGTAATCGGCAAATTTATTCTGACGTCCACAGTAGCTGAATAAATCCACCGGCATTTGATCAAATGTAATATACGGATTTGTTGTTGCATTGTACGCCTTGTATGGATTCGCCAGACGCTGCAAATAGACAATGCGATAGCCCGCCTGTTCGAAGTCTTCGCCAAGACCATGACCGTTACAAAGACCTGTCCAACGACTGGGATTGTCAGCATCGTACGGTTTATCGCGCGGCGCGGTCAACTTCCCGTTATTGTCAACAGGATCAGTATACTCTCCAATGTCAGTAACGCTAAATCGCGCTTTGCCGCAATCGGGAACGCCAATCGCGCAGACATTATTATATGTCGTATTATCGAATTTCACCGATGTTGAGCCATTTGTAATGACAATCGGACGAGCGCCCGCGCCGGAATCCTCATTTCGAGCCAAATACGTGTTGCCAGCAGGACCAATAATCGCAAACTGACCGGGCTTAACGCAAAAGCTGGAGTTGACTTTATAGGTAAAACTGCCAGATTGAGGAGTGGAAGAGCCAAAGTATAAAACTCGATCTATCGAAGGATTAGTCATCTCGCGAAGATCTTGCGCCCAAGCTGTACCAGGATTCCCGTTAGCGGCGCCGCCGGCAACGGCAATTCGCCAGGCGGAATCCACCATAGAACCGCCGCTGGATTCGAGAGGAACTCCCCCGTTGCTATATTCAGCAGATGGAGTCGCCTCCTGCTTTTCAGCAGAAAGCCAGGGATTATACAGTTCAATAAACAAACCGGATTCCGGTCTGTAAACCTGGTCCATATCTGCAACGCCATCGCCATTATTCGCTCGAACTTTAGCCATCAGGGCGATAATGGGTTCCATATTACGCGGGTTAAACGTCAGACCGTATTTTGTACAAAACGCTTCAACTTCTGCTTGTCCGGGGTTGTCCGGGCAATCTGCCTTGTCATACCATTCGGCGTCAATCATACCGCCAGCAGCTGTAGCGCCTTGGGCGCATTTATTGCTGTCGTCGCTTCGCCATCCGCCCAGTTCAGTGTCTTCCGTCATACGGGCGTGGAACGCGAACGTTTCTGTAATAAGCAGTTCCGGACGCTCGCAGCCCCAAACGTCATAACCGTCAATATTCAAGTGGGTACAAACAGAGTCTGAGTCGCGGAAGTCTACAGCATTGACCGCCCACTGAGCCGCAGCTTTACTTTGTCCTACGCACGCTTTAGCAATCAGATACAAATCTTTCGCCAGCTGCGTTCGTTCTTCGACCGGAGCAGTTGGATTCGTTTCGTAACTGGACAGAGGACGGTTAATATCCAATTTGAACCCAGCCTGAATTTCTTCAGGAAGACTGTTGAGAGAATTATTCTGTTCAAAAGCCGAGATATCGCAATAGGGCATATCCCAGCTTTCTGTGGTAACCAGATTGCGAATGGCGTCAATATCGTTGGCAGAATCCTTGAGAATAGTGAACAAACGGGATTCGAGTTTTTTCGCATCGTCATCGTACGCTCGAACGACGCGTTCGAGTTCTTCAGGCGAGAACGGTTTGCTTGGAGCGTTTGTAATACGATTCCCTCTGGGTTGAGCCGATCCTAAATCGCGTTCGTACGAGCTGGCGCCATAGCTGCCAACCGTTCCTCGTTTTTGCCAAATAAACATCCCGTTTTGGTCAATAGCCCCAGCCATGACGCCGTAGAAGTCCAAAGGCGAACGATAGTCAACGCCAGTATTATTTGCGGCTAACGTAAATGGCGTATCTTTCAAAGATGTCAGTTCAGGAAAACAATACTTGAAGAAAGTTGAATTAGCGTTGGCGCCCTTGCGGCTGGTTACAACGTCTGAAGCGATATCGCTGCCAAGCAAGGCGTCCATATTAATATCCGCAGGACCAAAACCTTGACCGTTGAGCATGGTTGTCGGTTCGAGAGTTTCTCCATTAGCCAACGTTGTCGTGTCGGTTCCCAAAGAAGAATACGCCGTTGTAGTAATCGCTTCATCAGGGCTGTGAGCGTTGACGTTGATTCTTCCGTCCATATCCTCGACCAGAATGGCGTACATTGGAACAACCAACGTTCCATCCGGCATCGGTCGCGGCGGAAGACCAAGGTGCATCCAAACGCTGTCGTTATCGCCGTCGCCGTCGTTGTCTACGTCCCAGGGCGACTCTTGATTACTAGCGGCAAATTCAATGGGATTCGTAAGTGGATTCACACCATATTTTTTAATGGCATTAACGTCTGCACCTAATTCATTAGGACTGGAACATCCTGGTCTTTTTGATTCACCGCGATAATACGACGGCATAACAACGCGACCAACTTTAATGCCATTTGATCCGCCGGTATATCGCAGCGACATAAAGTTGTTGCTGGTATTTCCGTTAAGATCTGCTGCGTCATAGTTTGCAGCGTCCCCCTGAAAAGCCCGGTTTTTATTGATGACGCACTTGCAGGAAGCGATCGCTTCTGTACCGCCAATACCGCTGGCAAAAGGAATGATTGCTCCCCGAGAGTTAAGAATGAGCGTACTTTGTCCTTTATAAGGACCCTCTGCAATGGTAACGACTCTGCCGGCATAGGCAGCGCTTGCAGGCGTCATTTTATTGGCGCTAAACGAAGCTGATACAATGTCGAGATTGTTATCGCCGGGCTGGATGTACCCATACATATCGCCGATGATATCGCAGCCGTCCAGAGCTGATTTGCTATTTCCGCTTGGCGGTCCAACCAGAACCTGCATAATGCCTTCTTCGAGCAAATCTTGCGGTGAATTCCCAGCCGTTTTTGAATTTTGAGCGGCAAGCTGAGCGGTTTCCGCCGAGTCGCGGTTTTTGCCTGTCATCAAAATAAACGTCATGCCCAGAACCGCAAAAAACGTAAGAACCGCCATGACGACCAAAAGAATCATGCCGCGACGGGACTGTAAATTATTACGACGATATCTATTGATGAAATTCATTTCTCTCAATGGGGGTTAAAACATTCGCCCAAATGTATTATTTTTTTATCTGAATCGCGCGCAGGACGCGACTGAGTTTGTAAACTAAAAATGATCTAAATTCAACCTAATTGCCAGCGGCGGTGTTATATGAGTCAATTCGCACGACTTTTCTGCTAATGCCAATTACGTCGCCGAGATAAGAAATAGTATCTCTCTTTGTATTTAAGTCGCCAGCCGCAGTAGTTATTGTTGATCCAGCTCTGGCAGAACCAAGAACGACGTTTTCAATTTTATACCATCGTTGTTTTCCGCTGGCATCTGCACAAAAAACATAACTTCCACGTTTATAATCTGTATCGTCGCTTGTTGAATTACTATTCTCTTTCAAGTCGGAATATCGATATACCGCCAATCCGGTAACTTCATAATAGCCGTCGCCCAAATAAACAATGGTTGCACAGGCAGTATAAGCGCCTGTTCCGATTACTTTATTGGAGGCGTCCAAAGCTAATTGAAACTGGTTGTCATCGCCTTCCATAATAGCCACGTCGTCGTCGCCGTTGAACGTTCGATTATCGTTAATAGTCTCGGTGCATTGGGTTGAAATTATTCTGCCAATTCCAGTTTTCATTTTTGTAGCCAGTCCTCCGCCGTCATTGGCTACAACATAATAATTACTACCGCCAGGATTCCAGCCGTTGGAAATCTGCGTTACAACGCTGTTCATAATTGCGCGGCTGAGATCGGCTCCCATATCGGCTTTACGAGCTTGAAGAATCTCATAACGCCCTGCGGGTATCATTGTTGCTACGCCTAAAAGACCAATTAAAACAACAAATACTGATACCTGCACTTCCAGAAGACTGAAGCCCTGTCGTCAGGATTGAATTAATTTTAACATCGTAATATTGCTCCGGTTAACTTAAACCGTTATTAAATCGTTAATTATATCAGCTATGAAATCAGCGATTCCATGGAACAATCAATTAATTGGGAATGTTCTGTTCTATTGTTGAAATGCCTGTTGACGGGTCAATTACAATCCAGTACGAATCGAACGTTTGATGATTTCGTTTGCCGTCTTCAGGAGCAAACGCCGTCAAAGCGCGATCCCACTGACCGCATAAAATATGGATTTTATCCGATGGAGTGGACGCCGTTGGTCCACTAGATCCAGTTCGTCCTCTTCCAGAGCCGGAGACAGAGCTTGAAAGGTTATAACACAACCCAACTTCGCCCGTTGGAGTAAACATTATAATAACAGGATATGTTGCTGAATTACTCAAAGTTGTATTTCCAACCTTGGAATAATACAAATCAATTGCAGATCCGCGAACAACTTTCAACGGTTCCGCCATGCCAATTGACTGCAAATAACTCTTTGCCTGACTTACAGGAGCCGCCTGAATCTCATACGTTGTAGTCCAGTTTCCGTTAGTCCACGGACGAAATTCTGTATCTGGTCTGGTTGAGTCCCCAGATTGAAGCTTGCAGGCGGTAGCGTTTGTCATTTCATACCAAACGCCGCGACCGCCCAATCGAATCAGGTTGCCGGATTTCGTCCAGTTGGCAGAAGCGCTGCCATTAAAGTTTAACGTTGGCGCAGTAGCGCTGCCAGATACGGTAACCTTAGACTGATACGTTTCCCCCGTATACAACGGCGGGGCTTCAACCTGTTGTGCAAGGACGCTGGCAGACGGAAAGTTTTCAAAAGGAATAAACGCTACTCCGCAGGGACGCCCTGTAGCAATCGCTTTCGCACGCGCTTCCTGAATATAGGCGTTTAGAGCGCGTGAGGTGTCTCGGGCAACAGAGTTGTCCTGATCGGGATGAAACATGGGCGCTGCAATTGCCAACATGAACATCATGATGGCAACTACTACCAGCATTTCAATGAGCGTAACGCCCGAACGTCTGTTTGTATAATGTAAACTAACTTTCATAACAGTATAATCCATATTAAAATTAGTTCGAGTTTGAGATCATCGAATGATTGGTTATGTTGTCATAATGATGCAACACTCTGTTGTTGCCGTCAGTATCGTTCCACGGCAGACCGACATAGCGGTTGTCGCCGTCTTTTGTCATCGGGTTAAGGGTATTTGGATAACAAAACGTATTCTGTTCGCCCCCTGACGTCGTTCCGCGGTTGATGTCATAAATGCCGTCCGGACCCGCTGAATAAATCAGAGGATATAGAGCAGGCGTTCCGGGTTCGATATTGGCGGTGTCAAACGGATCGTGAACAAACTTTGAATCGTTCGTATTGACTGTAACCTGTAAATCAGTTTCGCAGCTGTCAGAACGGAAAAAGCCCGCCGGCCAAAGGATATACCGAATTGGACGTCCCCAGCCGTCGAGAAATTCCGGCAGACCGTCTTTATCCGTATCGCCGATTTCTCCTTCGGAAAACATGCCAGCGCCAACCGGGTCTGCCATAACTATCATGTATAACAGTTCAGCCGCCATGTGCGTCGTATTGGGGGCATTTGTATCCGGGTCTTTTGAGCTGTTCCACTTTGTCTTATACATAGTGGTAACTGCCGGCAGCGATTCGTCGCTAAAAACGTTTAAATCGCCTGCGCGGTCAGGCATTTCATGGCGAATAAGCGCTCGCAGCTTTTTAAGCTTTTCTGTGGCAACCTGGGTCTTGCTCTTTCCAGACGTGTCGCCAATATCCACTTTGCGATACTGGTATGAGGCGTATTGCTTCATGATGACGCGATTGATTTTCTCAATCG
>JAZUMX010000411.1:0-10731 GCA_045603865.1 Thermoguttaceae bacterium | reverse complement strand
CGTCGCATGTGCCAGCCAGGAAGGCGTATTTGATAGACGCGCATGGAGTGATGTGATAGGTGAACGCGCCTTCAACCATGTTTTCGCCGTATTCGTTATCGAAGCCATTGCCCCAGCCGTTGATCCAGCCGAGGGTGATGTCGAGATTCTCGAATCCGTTGTAACTTGCCAAAATGCCTGTCTGAGCTACCGGGCTGACCGAGCAGAGCAGACCTTTGGTATAGAAGAAGCGGCTGTTGGCGGTAGCTCCTTCGTATCCAAGCAAGCCATAAAAATGACCGGCCTTGACAGCCCAGTCATTGATAGCGGCTTCAACATATAATTGCGGCATGGCAAAGCCGTATGACGGTCGACCGTCGGACATGTGTCCGGTTACCCAGCTTTGATCCAAACCGTGAACGGAACGGAGGATTCGGGCGTCTTCGCCGAACATGAAGTCTACTCCAAAGCCGACGTCGTAGCCGCAGCCGCCGGTAAACGCCTTTTTAGTAGCGGATACGTACAGCGCATTGAAAGCCGGGGTCGTTTCGCTCCAGCAATCAGTATAGCCGTTGCTGCGGTCGCCGGAGAAGTTGGTGAAGTATCCAGCGTTCATATAGCCCGACCAGCAAGTTCCTTCGCAAATGGATTTCTTCAGTTTCCCGAAGAAAGGATCAGCGCAGCCATGACGTCCGCAAAGTCCGTTGCAGCCAAAGCTGCCGCAGCCGGAGCAGGCGCCGCAGCCCGGAGCTGCCGAGAAGCAACCAGAATTGCATGCTACAGCCGCTGCTGGATCGCACGTGGCTGGCGCTTCGCAGGTGGCGGGAACGGGATTGCATTCAGGTACAGGATCGCAAACGATTGGAGCTGGGTTGCAAGCAGGCGTGCAAGCCGGTTCGCAAGCTGCAGCCGCTGCTGGATCGCATGCCGCAGAGACGCAGGCAGAAGCTGCAAATGTTTGACTGGCAAACAGACCGGAAATAGACAGCGCTATTCCCAAAAAAAGTTTGGTTTGGTTTCGGTTCATGATAATACCCATTAACAATAAAGAATGTTGTATGTACGACGCTTCCTCACGTCGATTGTTAAATAAATCGGGTAAATAGCCCATTGTTATAGAATTTTTGAAATAATTTATTGTTGTACCGATTGTTCCGATATTCCAGCTCGGATTATGCCGGATATAACGAAAATGATTGGCGAAGAAGAGAGCGGGAAGAAGCGGCTGTTCGGTCAGTCTGTACCCGATGACAAGCTGCTAGCTATTAGCTGTTAGCCATTAGCTTGGGATGTTGCGACTACGTTCGCCTTCGGCGAAAGCGTAATTACGCTCACGTTGTTCGCTCCATTACCGCCTTCCATCCTCTCGCAACTAAACAAAAAATCCCCGAAAGAATTGCTTCTTCCGGGGACTTTATTATTTGAAGATTATCCGAATCTTCAGAGGAGTTTTGGTCAACAGGCAGTGAGTTTTATGCGTTCAAATCCTTTTTTACGCAAGGTTTACACTGTTTGTTTTTTAGAACGTCAGCATGAGGTCGAATCCGATGGTGAACTGGTCAGGCTTGTTGTTGAGCAAAGCCGCGTTGGTGGATTTGTCGTATCGGAATTCAGGACGGAAGAACAGGTTCTGATTTCCGTAGGGGTGATAGTTCAATCCAATTCCGAAGGTGGTCAGTTCAGTATCGTCAATCGATGTCTTCAACCATTCAGCGCGGAAGCCCAATTTGGTGCAGCAGTTGAGGTCTTTATACAGGTGTTCTCCCAAGACGAGGACGGTGTTGCCGTCGAAATCGCCGTAGTACAGGAGGGAAACTGATTCCAGACTGCCGGTAAGCTGCAGGTCGAGGGTAACGGTGTGAACTGAAGCGTCGCCACATTTAGATGCCGGAGCAATCGGTCCGAGAGCTCCCAGTGGGACTGCAATGTCGCATGTGCCAGCCAGGAAGGCGTATTTGATAGACGCATATTCGTTCATGTGGTAGGTGAACGCGCCTTCGACCATTCCTTCGCCGTATTTGCTGTTGTCGAAACCGTTGCCCCAACCGTTAACCCAACCAAGGGTCATGTCGAGGTTCTGGAATCCGGTGTATGTCGCCAAAGCGCCTGTCGTAGCTACCGGGCTAACCGAGCAGAGCAGACCCTTGGTGTAGAAGAAGCGGCTGTTAGCGGTAGCTCCTTCGTATCCGAGCAAGCCATAAAAATGACCTGCTTTGAAAATCCAGTTATTGATAGCCATTTCCATGTACAACTGCGGCATGGCAAATCCATAGGAATCACGACCATCAGACATGTGTCCGGTTGTCCAGCCTTGATCCAAACCGCGAACGGAACGCAGGATTCGGGCGTCTTCGCCGAACATGAAGTCCATGCCCCAGCCGAAATCATAGCCGCAGCCGCCGGTATAGGCCTTTTTAACGCCGGATAAATAAAACGCATTGAAAGCTGGCGTCGTTTCGCTCCAGCAATCGACATAGCCATTGCTGCGATTGCCTCCGAAGTTGGTGAAGTAACCAGCGTTCATGTAGCCAGACCAGCAAGTTCCCTGGAGCATTTTCCCGATGATAGAGTCGCAGCAGCCGCGACGTCCGCAAAGTCCATTTCTGCAATGGCCATTGCAGCTGAAACTACCGCAGGCAGAGCAGGCTCCGCAGCCAGGGGCGGCAGCTTGGCAACCGGCTCCGCAGCCAGGGGCGGCTGAAAGGCAACTCGGGTTGCAGCCGGAGTTGCAGGCAGCGGCGGCAGCCGGGTCGCAAGACGGCGACGAGGCGCAAGTGGCGGAGAGAGCTCCAGCGCAGTCCGCTTCTGCTGGGGGAACAGGCGCGTTGGGCGCGGAATCAGCGGCGGCAGCAGCCGGATCGCATGCCGCAGCGGCGGCAGCAGGATCGCATGCCGCAGTAGTGCAGCCAGACGCTGCAAATGTTTGACTCGCAAACAGACCGGAAATCGCTACTGCTATTCCGGCAAAAAGATTGAGCTTTTTCATAATCATACCCATTGTCCAAAAAATTTGTTTGCGTTCCCGACGCCTCCTGCGTCTGACAGAACAAATGTCATTTACAAATTATTTTTGCCTTTTTATCTTAGGCTTTTTGAGTATCGGAATCTTTCTGTATCGAATCTGAAAGAAATTGTAAAAATAACTGTTATTCGGGTTGTAGCAGATGTTCCGGTTAGGTAAAATGGATAAAATTTCCCCCGGAAATGATGATAATTTGCTTCTATATTTATATTGTCTGTTGCCTGATGTCTATTGCCTTAATCGCGTGTTGCATTTAATTATTCCATCTGGTATAATCAGTAGAAACAGTAAAACATTTATAACCTTAACTTAAAGGAGCTTTAAGATGAAAAAAACGATTTTGATTCTCTTTGCGGCGTTGACAGCGCTATGCAGTTTGACGTTCGCTCAGAACACAAAACTGAATCAGGCGACGCACCCGTCGATTGACGAGATGAAGTCGCGCTTTGTCAATCCGGGGCGGGATTACGCGACCGCGCCGCTGTGGGTTTGGAACGATTTGCTGACTGACGATCAAATTCGTCACACTATGCAGGATTTGGCGGCGCAGAACGTCAAACAGGTTTTCGTTCATCCTCGCCCGGGTCTGATGACCCCGTATTTGTCGGAAGACTGGTTCCATTTATGGCGAACGGCATTGGACGAGGCGGAAAAACTCGACATGAACGTCTGGATTTACGACGAGAACTCGTATCCGACCGGGTTTGCCGGCGGGTTGGTTCCGGAAGCGATGCCGGATTCCCGCGGCAAAGGCTTGATCGTCTTTCGTCGGGACGCTGTAACAGACGCCAACGGAAACTGGACGGCGGGCGCGGACGTCGTCTACGTTGTTCAGGTTCTTTCTGACGGCTCCAAAAAAGATTTGTCACAACTGTACCATCAAACCAAAACCGGAAAGCTGGACGGCGAGTTCCTCAAGGGAAAAAAGGACGGCGTAACGTGGATTTTGGGTAAGTACAACTGGGCGGGCGCGTCTCAATGGTACGGCGGAATGTATTACGTCGATTTGATGAAGCCCGGCGTTACCCAGAAGTTTATCGAAGTTACTCACGAAGCGTATCGAAAGCATATCGGCGATCAGTTTGGGAAACGCTGCCCGGGAATTTTCTCGGATGAAGCCCAGATCACTCCCGCCGGGCATTTATCCTGGACGGACGATTTGCCGGAAGTCTTTGAAAAGCAGCACGGATACAGCATCGTCGATAATTTAACCTCGTTGACGGAAGAAACCGGCGACTGGCGCCGCGTTCGGCATGATTATTATCAAACGCTGTGCTATCTGTTTACCGAACGCTGGGCACGACCGGTTCACAACTGGTGCGAAGCCAACGGTATGCAATGGACGGGGCATTACTGGGAACACGGCTGGCCTAACGCCGCTCACGGTCCAGACAACATGGCGATGTATTTCTGGCATCAGCGTCCGGCAATCGACATGTTGATGAACCAGTACAGCCGCGACGGCGGTCAGTTCGGAAACTCCCGAGCGGGGCGCGAACTGTCGTCGGTCGCTCATCAAAACGGATTGTCCAGAACGCTTTCTGAAAACTACGGAGCCGGTGGCTGGGACATTCGCTTTGAAGACCTCAAACGATTGGGCGACTGGTCGTACGCCGTCGGCGTCAACACGACCGACGAGCATTTGTCCTACATCACCATTCGCGGGGCGAGAAAGCACGACCATCCGCAGTCTTTCTCGTATCATTCCCCCTGCTTTGAACAGTACAAACATCTGGCGGACTACTGGACTCGGCTGTCCTATATGCTTTCGTCGGGCGAACTGACCGATCAGCGATTCCTGCTCATTGAACCGACGACGACCGCCTGGATGTATCAGCGCCACGGTAATCTTGGCAGAATTGGAAACGTTTTCAGAGATACGATTAAACGTCTGGAAGAGCTTCAGGCGGACTACGACATCGGTTCTGAATACGTCATTGAACAAATCGGGCGCGATTCCGATTCCGGCAAGTTTGTCGTCGGCAAGGCGCAGTACGATTACGTCGTCCTGCCGGATACGCTGGAAAATATCGACGTCCCGACGCTCAAATTGCTCGATCAGTACGTCAAGAAGAACGGAAAAGTCGTTTCGCTGGGCGGAAAGATTTCGTTTGTAGAAGGCGTTGCGCTGGACAAACAGTCAGCCGAGATTCAAAAGACGGCGGAAAATGTAACAGCCGCCATGCAAACCAAAACGATTGACGAACTCGATTTGAACAATCAGCCGATTCGTCTGGTTCCGGAAACGGCTTCGACAGACACGTTCCACATGCTTCGTCAAACGGAGAATGCGTTTATTCTCTTTATCTGCAACGCTAGCATGGATTCGTACGCCAAAGGTAAGATTCAGCTCGACGATACTCTCAAAGGCGCCGACGTTTGCGTCGAACAGTTCGACCCGTTTACCGGCAAGATCAGCGCGTATTCCAGCCAGGATTACGACATCCCGCCGTGCGGTTCGCTTCTGCTGACCTTTACAATTGGCAAGAAGCCGGCAGCGGCTCAAACGACGGAAGAAGTCAGCCGCGTTATTGTTCCAACGAAGGACTGGACGACCAAACGTCTTGACGACAACGCTTTGCTCATCGACTACATGGACGTTCAAATTGGAAACGAGACGCATAGAAATCAGTATTTCTATCCCGCCAACGCGTGGCTGTGGCAGAAAAACGGGTTCCCCAAATCCCCGTGGGACAATGGCGTTCAGCTTCGCGATACGCTGCTCAAGCATCAGTTTACCGACAATTCTGGATTTACCCAAACGTACCGGTTTACGGTTGCTGAAGGGTTCAAGCCGGGCAAATTGCAGTTCGTCTGCGAAAACCCGACGGGATACCATGTAACAGTAAACGAAACTCCGGTTGACCCGATTCCCGGCGCATGGAAGTTTGACCGCTCTTTTGGCGTTTACGATATCGCCCAGCTTGTCAAGGCGGGAGAAAACGTTGTTACGCTAACGGCGGACAAGATGACGATTTTCCATGAAATCATGCCGGCGTGGGTTGTAGGCGAATTCTCGCTTGACCCGGCAGCGAAGGGCTTTGTAATCGTTCCCGACCGCGGACTTCAGGCGCCCAAAGAAAAGGAAGAAGCCGCTTTGGTTCATTCAAACGCTCTGGAGGGCGTTTCGTGGCTCAATTCCGGCTGTGATTTCATAAGCGGAGTTCGCGACCTCGCCCCGGCAATTACGTTTACTTTCCCGGCGAAACAGACTCTGACTGGAATTCGCGTTTGGAATTATAACGAAATCAATCTGGAAACGCGCGGCGTTAAACAGGCGGAACTGTTTGCCGACGGCGTCAGCATTGGAACGTTTTCGTTCAAAAAAGACGGCTCAACGGCGGAAATGATTCTCTTTGAAAAGCCGGTTTCCTGCAAGGAACTGACATTCAAGATTCTGTCGAACTGGAAGGGTGTAACGTATCCGCTGGACGAGTCGTTTGTCGGGTCGAAACATGAAGTCAACGGCAATGACAACGCCTTTGTTGGTTTGTCGGAAGTGCAGTTCCTGACAAATCTGAATGGCAAAGAGGCGGTTGTACCCAACGTTTCTGCCAGCGCGACGACTGAACTGAACTATCGCGGTCATAATCGACTGGCTCGCTATGCCGTCAACGGCGCTGGTCTGGAAAAAGCGACCGCCAACGCCTGGGCGGGATTAGGGGCGCCGTTCTATTCCGGAGCGGCTGACTATACTCAGACGATTACGAAAACCGCCGGCAAGACGGTCGTTCAGCTTCCCCCGATTCGCGAGGGCTGGAACGGCGCCGTCGCGGTCGTCCTGGTTAACGGAGAGAAAGTCGGAACGATCGCCTTGAAATACGATTCCGTCGATATTACTTCCGCTTTGAAAGACGGGGAGAACGACGTAACCGTTCGCATTTACGGAACGCCGAAAAACCTGTACGGTCCACACCATGCCGGACGTCTTCGCGGTTCCGCCTGGCCCGGCAGCTTCCACGGCGCGCCAGCAACCATGCCTGCCGGCGTCCGTTACGACGTCATTCCGTACGGGCTGTTTAAGTAGTAATTAGAACGCTACGTGAAGTGCGGCGCCCAAGGCGCCGCCTTGTCCAACGACCCACTGAAAGAAGTAATTTTAGCCGATTGATTGGAAGGCGGTAATGGAGTGAGCGAAGCGAACGGAATTACGCATTCGCCGATAGGCGAACAAAACATTTGTCCTGCGCACACACCGGGAACCCGGCTCGCGGCAGTCCCCTGCCGCCGAACAAATCTCACGCGAATTAGAGCGTGAGGCTTTTATCATTCAATCTTCGTTTTTGACGCCTCGCCGCCAATTGGGAAGCGGCTCTGTCAGGCGCAATTACGCATTTGCCGTCAGGCGAACTGACAGAAGTAGTTGTGAGTTGTTAATTCCTTTTCAGGGCGACAAGGATGGCGCCCAAGAAGACAGATTTCCTAAATTCAGGAGATAACATGGATTTTAATGATTTATTTTCAGAGTTGATTAGTAGTGATAATGACAGTCTTCTCCTGGCCGCACAACAAGGAGACGTTGATGCACAATTTGCTCTTGGCATTAACTTTTATTCTGGCGATGGAGGTTTTGCTCAAAGTTACAAAGAAGCGGTTAAATGGTTTCGCAAAGCGGCTCAAAAAGGACATGAAGAAGCGCAAAATAATCTTGGCGCTTGTTATTCTAATGGGTTTGGCGTTGAACAAAACTATGAAGAAGCGGTTAAATGGTTTCGTAAAGCAGCTCAAAAAGGACAGATAAATGCACAGCTCAATCTTGCCAATTGCTATAATAATGGTCGCGGCGTTTCTCAAAATCATGAAGAAGCGGTAAAATGGTATCGCAAAGCTGCTTACCAGGGATTTGCAGAGGCGCAATACAATCTTGGCTATAACTATTCTCATGGCATGGGCGTCAATCAAAATTATGAAGATGCCGTTAAATGGTATCGTAAAGCGGCTGAGCAAGGATATGCTGCAGCGCAATACAGTCTTGCCGTTAACTACACTAATGGCAATGGCGTTTCTCAAAATTATGTAGAAGCGGTAAAGTGGTATCGCAAAGCTGCCGAGCAAGGATTGGGAGAAGCTCAACATAATCTTGGCGTTTGCTATTCGCGTGGCAATGGCGTCGATCAAAATGATGAAGAGGCGGTAAAATGGTATCGCAAAGCGGCTGAGCAGGGAGTTGCCGCAGCGCAATTCAATTTGGCGCAATGCTACAAAGAAGGCAATGGTGTTGCCAAAAACCATGAAGAAGCGTTAAAGTGGTATCGTAAAGCGGCTGAACAAGGATTGCAAGATGCTCAATACTGCCTTAGTTTATATGATAATAATGATAATACAGATAATATTCATGACGATCAGGAATTGGTAAAGAGATATCGTCAAGCCGCTGAAAAAGGAATTGTGATTGCTCAATTTAATCTCGCCAATTGTTATCGTGAAGGTAAAGGCGTTGATCAAAATCTTAAGGAAGCGATTAAATGGTATCGCGAAGCGGCTGAGCAAGGACATTTACAGTCACAAATCATTCTTGCCGGCTGCTATGTTGATGGCGATGCCGTTGAGCAAAATTATGAAGAAGCGATTAAATGGTTTCGCAAAGCGGCTCAACAGGGATCTGTGGATGCAAAATATAATCTTGGCGTTGCATATTATAATGGCTTTGCAGTCGATTCGGATTATGAAGAAGCGGTTAAATGGTATCGCGAAGCGGCTGAGCAAGGGCATTTCGTGGCGCAATACAATCTCGCCAAATGCTATTATGACGGTGAAGGCGTTGATCAAAATTATGAAGAAGCGGTTAAATGGTATCGCAAATCGGCTGAGCAAGGGTATTTCATAGCTCAAAATAATCTTGGCAATTGCTATTATTATAGCGAGGGCGTTGAGCAAAATTATGAAGAGGCTGTTAAATGGTTCCGCAAATCGGCTGAGCAAGGGCATTCTGTGGCGCAATTTAATCTTGCCAATTGCTATTATAATGGCAATGGCGTTGAGCAAAATTATGAAGAGGCTGTTAAGTGGTATCGTAAGGCGGCTGATCAAGGGCTTGCAGAGGCTCAGTGCGATTTGGGACGTTGCTATTATAGGGGCGAAGGCGTTGAGCAAAATTATAAAGAAGCGGCAAAGTTGTATCGTAAGGCAGCTGTCTTGGGGGATTCAACGGCGCAATTCTTTTTGGGATATTGCTATTCTAAGGGCGAAGGCGTCAAGCAAAATTATAAAGAAGCGGCAAAATGGTATCGCAAAGCGGCTAAACAGGGAAATTCCGATGCACAATACAATTTGAGTCTTTGCTATATGAATGGCGAAGGCGTTAAACAGAGTAATTTAGAAGCTTTCAGGTGGATTTGTCAAGCTGCCCTTCATGGAGATGAGGACGCGGCTGAAATAATGAAATCTCTTGAGAAGGAGTAAAAACATGAAATCATTTAATGACATTTTATCGAAAGTAATAGAGACAGACGAAGATAACGTTCTCCTGGCTGCTCAGCAAGGAGATGCAGAATCGCAATTCGTTCTCGGCAATAATTATTTTAATGGCGAAGGCGTTAAGCAAGATCGTCAACAGGCCGCAAAGTGGTGGCTTAAAGCGGCGGAGCAAGGGCATGCTGTGGCTCAGTTCAATATCGGAAGTTGCTATGCTTTCGGCGATGGCATTAAGCAAGATCGTCAAGAAGCGATGAACTGGTGGCGTAAATCCGCAGAGCAAGGACTGTCACAGGCACAATATATGATTGGTCTGAGCTATGCCGTTGGCGACGGCGTTGAACAGGATTATCAAGAAGCGGTAAAATGGCTTCGTAAAGCCGCAGAGCAGAATCATGCTGAGGCGCAATACTATCTTGGCGTTAGTTATTTTAATGGTCAAGGCGTCAAGCAGGATTTTCAAGAGGCGATAAACTGGTGGCGTAAGTCGGATCAAAATGGTTATGCGGAAGCGGGCTTTGGTCTTGCGAATTGCTATTTTCACGGTAGAGGCGTTAAACAGGATCGTCAAGAGGCGTTACGTTTTTTCCGTAAATCCGCTAACGAAGGGTTTGTTGAATCTCAATTCATTCTTGGCTGTTGCTTTTTTCAGGGCGAAGGCGTTAAGCAAGATCGTCAAGAGGCGATAAACTTGTGGCGTAAAGCTGCTGAACAAGGACATGTTCAGGCTCAATTTGAGCTTGCCGAATGTTACGCAAATGGCGATGGCGTTAAGAAAAATAACAAAGAAGCTATAAAGTGGTATCGTAAAGCCGCTGAACAGGGACATGTCCAGGCGCAGCTAGAGCTTGGTCGTTATTACATCTGCGGTCCGGGACGCGCTCGAAATTATCAAGAGGGAATGAACTGGCTTCTTATAGCCGCCAATCAAGGGTATGCCGAGGCGCAATACTTTCTTGGCGAATGTTATTTTCTCGGCAAAGGAGTTGAGAAAGACGATCAAGCATCGGCAAAGTGGTATAAAGCAGCTGCTTTACAAGGACATGCTGAGGCGCAACATTCTCTTGGTCTTTGCTATATTTATGGCAGGGGCGTTGATAAAGATCCCGAAGAAGGGGTAAAATGGCTTAATAAATCCGCAGAACATGGGAGTTTTGACTCTGTTTTAAGTTTGTTGCATGTTCAGGACGAATTGCAGGAAGATAAATCAAAGAAACAAAAGAAAAATAATAAGAACAAGAAAGAGAAATAGTCAGTTCGCGTTGCATAAACGCCAGGAAAAAATCTCACGCCAAGTTCGCAAATTAATGAAAGGC
>JAZUMX010000410.1:0-3687 GCA_045603865.1 Thermoguttaceae bacterium | reverse complement strand
GGAAAATGGTATCGTCAATTCCCCTTTGACCGCCCGATCCGCCGCCGATCGCCAGAGTGAGAATCAGATAATGCGGCAAGTCACACGGACGTCCCAGCGAATCGAATTTGTCCAGTTCGATGGAATAGTATTTCTGGTCGTCAACAAAGAAATCCATTTTGTCTTTCGTCCATTCAACCGCGTAGACCGCCATGCGATCTTCAATGCCTTCCAGGCGAATGTTGTTCCCTTTTTGAATGTGCCAGTCCTTGTTTCCTTTGGCGTGAACGGTGGCGTGAACCTGAGTCGGATTGAAGCCGACGTATTCCATGATGTCGATTTCGCCGCAGGCGGGCCAGCCGACCTGATGGATGTTTTCGCCCAGCATCCAGATGGCAGGCCACGTTCCGATGCCCTTGGGCAGTTTGGCGCGGACTTCAATTCGACCGTACGTCCAGCTGTGGCGCCCAAACGTTGTGATGCTGCCCGAGGTGTACTGCGCCTTCTTGCCGTTTTCTTCAAAGTCCTCTTTGAACGCTTCGATAGTCAGTTTGCCGTCTTTCTGGTAGACGTTCTTTAATCGATTTTTTGTATAGAACTGTTTTTCCCCGTTGCGAATGAACCCGTATTCGTACGTCCAGTCCTCGGGATTGGGCAAACCGGTTCCGTTGAACTCGTCATGCCAGACCAGTTTGAGCGTCTGACCGTCTGAGGACTTCACCGTTTGCGGGACAGACTGTTCTGCCTTGACGGAACCAGCAAAAAAAACAGCTGCGCCAATGATAAGCGCGGTCAATTGAAAAATGTGTGTGCGTTTCATGGTTAGTGGTAAGTGGTTAGTGATTATTAGCTTCTAGCTTCTAGCCGCTAGCTTCTAGCTTGATTATTTTAGCTTCAGGCTTCAAAAATTAAACCCGAGAACTACTAATGCACAAGCTAATAGCTAATAGCTAATAGCTCATTATTTATCAAACGGGTCGTCTTCGCCGGCGGCTTCCTTTTCTTTTTCAAGTTTTTCTTTTTCCTTATCAAGCTCTGCCTTTTTCTTTTCCAGAGCGGCTTTTTCCTCGGCTGTGTAAAGCGGCATCTCCTTTGGAGCGTCAGCGGGGATGGGTTTATCCGTAAATGACAAAATCAACGATTCTTTGGTACTGATCACCACTTCAATTTTCTGCTCATCCGGATCGCAGACAAGATGGAAAGCCCCAATGGAATTTTTACCCTGATATTTCCAAACCTGTCCTGACGTTTTGTCAACAAACATGAATTCATAATCAGTATGGGAATTGTTGCTTTTATCCCGAGTCGTTCGATTGCATCCCATTACGAGGAACGGCGAGGCAGACGGGAGATCGAAATAAAAATACTGATCTTCAACCAACAGCGGCTCTTTCCACAGCGGTTTTCCGTCGCGGTCGTATTTGTAAATTTTCGCCTTGGGCAAAAGGATTCCTCTGGTCGGAGAGAACTGCTTGCAGTTCATGCGCTGTTTCCGGGTATATCCAAACCCTGAACGAACGATGAGATAAAAATCGCCCTGCGGAGAGCCGTCTGAAAAGACGTCGATTCCGTCAAAGAAATTCTTCGCAGCGCTTTCGGAGTAACTATCAGGAAGCAGATCTTCCGTTTTTCCTTCTCGGCTCTGACGGCGAATTCGCTCGTCGCGTTTTTTGGGGTCGTCCTTTTCTTCTTCCGCGTATTTTTTGTTTTCTTCCTCAATGCGTTTTTTAAGCTTGTTGACGTTTTCAACGATTTTGTCCCGCTCTTCCTGGGTCATGACTTCAAAAACGTCGTCAATAATAATTCGACCGGTATCGGCGTCAATAATCTGAACCCGTCCATTGCTGACGTTGGATCGATACAAAACGTTCAAGGGTTTCAAATAGACAGGCGCAGAATTGAAATCGGCTTCCAGTTCCCAGAGAATTTTTTGCTCCCTGACAGAACAGAGCTTTATTCTGTTGGTCTGTTTGTGAGTTGCGGAGTCGTAAATTGATTCGATAGAAATAACGCCGTTTGAAGTAACAGTCGACCGGGAATACGGCAGACGAATGTTCGAATCGTGAATTCCCGTATAAATGGAATACCGATCTCCGCGGACTTCCTGAATCCCGCCGAAAACGTTTCCTTCTCTGTCAAGAAGTTTATTGTTTTTGGCAGTATAAAAGTAATCGTCGTCTATAAACGCGAGAGATTCGTTGCTTTGGAGCTTTCGTTTCCATCTCATTCTTCCCGTTGCAGCGTCCAAAGCGGCGAAGGAGCCGTCTTCCAGCTGGGTAAAAACAATATTGCCAAAAACGCCGCTAAGCTTATTGACGTCTGCGTATTTGGGGTCAGGTTGATTTGCCTTTCGAATAAGGACGTACGGATCCTGGTCTTCGTCTCCCAGCTTCTCCTGTTCAAAATCCTTGGACCACAGCAGCCCTGGTCGAACGAGGAAATTTATCGCCGTCATTTGACCGACTCTGTCAGAAATGAAAAACAGATGTTCCGCTGAATACCAGGGGGCTTCTGTATTCATATCCGTTCTTTGATAAATAATTCTGCCGGACTGCGTAATCAGGTCTGGAGACAGCGTCATTTTATTCCGTCCAAATCGGTCGAAAACCATCAGATTTTGACGAGTGTTCGAACTTCTTCGAACTGTTGAGCCGTCCAGAAAAACGTTTTCATTGGTAAACAGTTTTTTATTGTCTGAACCGGTTTGAATTATCGGTTGGCGCGTTTCTTTATTGAGCGCTATGTCAACTTCATTCTGCGGCCATTGGGAATTCTGCGAATATTCCTTGTAAACCGGAGACGATTCGCCCAACGATTTAACGTACTCGTCCGCCGTCTTGCCGTTGCAGCAGGCAACGTTGGGATACAAGCTGTTTAACCGTTTGAAAATTTTCGCCGAATCCTCTGGAGCGCATTTTTGGACCAGATGCGCCTGTTCCGCCCACGACGCGGCTATCTGTTCCGGATTTGCTTCAGACTCCAATCTCTGCTGACGCAAAACCAGCTCCGCCTGAGGCAGCATGTTGGAATTGACATACGCCTGGTACAATTCTTTTTGCAGCTCTGACGCTGCCGGCAAAACGCGGAAAAAGTCCAGCTGATGCGTCAGCCAGTTGATTGTCCGTTCTTTTTTGGGAACGTCCAGACGTTTTGCCACCCATTGCTCAACCGCGATTTTTTGTTCGTCAGAAGCCGTCTTGTACACTTTCTCCAGAACCGAACCTACCCAAACGCCGCGGTCTGCAGACAGATTCCACTCAATCTCGTCAACGGTGCACTGCTTTAACTTTGAATTGACCGTATCGTCCATAATCGGTTCCAGCGTGTCGAGACATTCCAAAATTTTGTTTTGCTTCAAAGAGGATTCGATTTTGTACTGAGCCAAAACAATCCGCCCCTGCTCGTCGGCAAATGCGGGCTGAAACGCGTCCAAGAGCGATTCAAATTGACTGTAATCCTTCTTCAAGACGGAAACGCCCAACGCCTTGAGCAGCGGCAAACAGCTTTTCGGAGCAATATCCATTGCCTTTCGAAAATTCTTCGCCGCGGTTTCAATTTCCTCTTTTTCCCATGCCATATAGCCAGCCGCCAAAAGCGTTCTGACCGAATCGCGGTCATTTTTCTGAAGCTGATTCTCGACAAACTGCTTGACGTCATAGCAGTCCAAACGATCGTAATTCTGCGAAAAGACTTTGTCGGAAAACTGGC
>JAZUMX010000409.1:0-6718 GCA_045603865.1 Thermoguttaceae bacterium | reverse complement strand
GGCGACGGTGATCTGCGCTGCGCCGGACTTGTCCTTTGCAATGAGATTGAACAGAGCCTCGCAGCCGTAAATCAAGCCGCTGTCGTCCGCGCCAGCAACAGAGATTGTCCACTCCGCGCCGTCTTTTTTAAACTGAATGGAAAACCCGTTGAACTTGCTTTTGCCGTCGACTGTAACCGCAGACGGGTTGACGGACAAGACGAACTTCTGCGTTACAGATTCGGAAAGAGCCGCGTCAGATTCCATTATCGGGATTTCGACCTTAAACCGGTTTCGAATCAGCGACTGCAGCCGCTGGGCCGCGTACCGATTGGGAGTCGTCGGAGAAGCCGGCAAAACGATCGCCGCCGTCTGGTCCGTTCCCAGAGGAATCTTCTCTCCCGTCGCGTAATACGAACGGGGAATCGGATATATCGGGCAGGAATCGCCGCCTTGCGCCATAGCGTCAATCGAAGCAATCCCCGTCAGGAGAACTGCGATAAACCATCGGAATAAAAATCGGGTTTTCATAAACGTCCTTTCTGAATATTATGTTGTGAGGTTGAATAATTGAACATTATACAATAAAAAGAATTGAATTGGAACTGGGGGATCGAAAATTTAGCAATTGACAATTCCTCCCCCCTGTTGCATTTTATTTTAGACTCTGATAGAATTACAGTCAGTTGGGATGTAAACCTCTACACATAATTTATCTGAAAGGAGCCGTCATGAAAAAACTGTCCCGCCGAGCCGTGTTAAAGACAGGCGCCGCCGCGTTAGCCGCGGGGTTGTCGTTCCCTCTGAATCTGTTGGCAGGAGGAGCGGACGCGCCTTCTCTGCCGGAGGCGAGCTGGAATAATCTGCCCGCCTGGCACGGGTTTAATCTGTTGGAAATGTTCATGAACCCGTGGCAAAACAAGGATTTTGTCGAAGACGATTTCCGCATGATTCACGACTGGGGGTTCAATTTCGTCCGGCTTCCGATGGATTACCGGAACTGGATTGTCGACAAAGACTGGCGCAAAATCGATGAGTCGGCGCTCAAGCGAATCGACAAAGCGCTGGAATACGGCCGCAAGTACGGGGTTCATATTATGATTAACATGCACCGGGCGCCGGGATACACAGTCGCCTCGCCGAAGGAAGAGAAGTCGGTCTGGAAAGACGACGAAGCGCTTGACGTCTGCGCGCTGCACTGGTCGACGTTCGCCAAACGATACGCCGGCGTTCCGTCCAGCCAGCTGAGTTTCAACCTGTTCAACGAGCCGTCGAACATTGAGATCAAACCGTTTATGAAAGTTCATCGGCGTCTTGTCTCCGCTATTCGGGAGATTGACCCGCAGCGGCTGATTATCTGTGACGGGATGTCCTGGGGAACGCGTCCGGTTATGGAACTGACTGAGTTAAAAGTCGCTCAGGCAACCCGAGGCTACAAGCCCATGACGGTCAGTCATTACAAAGCCAGCTGGGTCGCGAACTCCGAGAATTGGTCAGCGCCGCGCTGGCCGGGTCTCAACGCCTACGGAACGCTCTATTCGCCCAATAAAAACGGCATCGACGACAAAGCCAAACAGCCGCTGACCATCGTCGGGGACTTCCCGAAAAGCGCGATTCTGCGTCTGAAAGTTGGGCAGGTTTCCGCCTCCGCCAATATAGAAGTCAAAGCCGACGACAAGACGATTCTCAAGCGCTCGTTTGTTCCCGGACCGGGCGAAGGCGAATGGACGAAAGTTGTTCATCGTCCGGAATGGGGCGGCTGTTACCAAAACTACTACGACCTGGACGTCTTCGCCGACATTCCCGCGGGAACGAAAAAAGTAACAGTCAATATGACCGGCGGGGACTGGATTTTCTTCAAGGAGCTTGGTCTGAAAGTCGAAGGCGAAGCGGAAGAATCGATTCCCACGGAGATGGGCTGGAATATTCAACCGGGACAATTGCTCTGGCAGCGTACAGACAACGGTCGTTACGAGTTCGGCAACGGCGGGATTTCCGGTCGGCAATGGCTCTATCAGGAAACGATTCTGCCGTGGGAACAGCTGCGTCCGTTCGGCAAATGCGTCATGGTCGGCGAGTTCGGCGCGTATAACAAAACGCCTCACAACACCGTTCTCCGCTGGCTGGAAGACATGCTCGCCAACTGGAAAACGCAGGGCTGGGGCTGGGCGATGTGGAATCTGCGGGGAACGTTCGGTATCCTCGATTCCAATCGCGAAGACGTTCAGTACGAAACCGTCGCCGGACATCAGCTCGACAGGGCGGCGCTTGATTTGTTACAAAAGTATATGTAAGAGTTGAAATCGATGAAAGGCGGTAATGGAGCGAGCGTAGCGAGCGGAATTACGCAGTTCGCCGTAAGGCGAACCAAATGCATTGCCATCTTTTATCAATAGCGTTTAATTGGAGACTCAACTATGACCTATCGAACATTCATTGCAATATTATTCGCTGCCGTCTTTTCATCTGTTGCCAGCGCGAACGACGGCGTTTATGTACTCGACAACTTCACCGTGGAAACCGCGCCGTTGTGGCGTTCAACCAGCAGTTCGGAACGTGAACTTACTGCTAAACCGGAGGGCGCCGAGTTCTCTGTCTCATTCAAAGCCGGGCCGGAACTTGACCGCGCTTCTATTGACCGAACGTTGGACAAGCCGATTGACTTGAGCGAGTATTCCCGCTTTGAAGTCGAGCTTGAAGTGGATAATCCGGAAGCCTTTTCGCATTGCTCGTTTTACTTTCATTCAGCAGACGGATGGTACGGTTGCATCACCGACATCCCGTCCAAGCGAGGCGTGATGACGTTTCGGAAAGCCGATTTCCATACAGAAGATTCACCGGCGGGCTGGGATAAAATCGACGACATTCGGATTTCGCTTTGGCGCGGTCAGTACTCCAGCTCACGAATTACCTATTATTCTCTCCGCTGTTTTCAAGAGCCGATTCTGTTTCTTTCCATCCCCAACAGTGAAGGCGTCGTTCCCTGGATCGGAACCAATAACGGGAGAATTCTTCAAAATATACTCGAAGAATTTGAACTTTATGCCGACAGTATAACTCTGCCAGCCGATGCGGGCGCAAAGCCAGGCGAGCAGAAGGATTCGGGCTGTTTCAAACGGCTCGACCACCGTTGCGCTGTTATCGTTCTGTATGACAAAAATCTTGGCTCTGCCCAGCGCAGCGTTCTGGAAGCCGAGGCGAAAAAACGCGGCATTCCATTGCTCGTTCTCAGTTCAGATTTGAAAAAAACGCCCATGGAGAAATCCTCGTTTCTGGAATTCCTGACAAAGAACGAAAAGCTCAAAGCGACGATTCGTCAATTTATGCTCAACCAGGCGACTATCGTGGCAGGACAAGCGGTTCACAATGCTCAAAAGACCGTTGCTGAAATGGCTCAGATTGAACGCGAAAAGGGCTTTTTGGAATTCATCAAAGCCTGTCAGGAACGGCACGATAAAGAACTGTACAAGGCAGCAGCTCCCCTTCGGGATTCAAAAACGCTTCCTTTCCGCGGCTGGTGGAATCACAGCGGTTTCGGCGCGTACAAGGGCGACTGGGAACGGACAGCGACAGAGCTGGAACAAGCCGGATTCAACGCGGTTTTCCCAAACCCGATCTGGTCGGGAGAGGCTCGCTATCGGAGCGAGATTTTTCCCGTTTCCCCTGAAGTTGACCAATACGGCGATCAGCTCGAAGAGTGCGTCAAGGCGTGTCACAAACACGGAATTCAGGTTCACGTCTGGAAAGTAAACTTCAATCTTAAACATCGCATTTCCCAAGACATGGTGGAAAAATACCGACAGGAAAAGCGATTGCAGATCGACGCCGAAGGAAATGAGTACCCTTGGCTGTGTCCGTCCAACCCGAAAAATATTGATCTGGAAGTCAACGCCATGATGGAAATCGCTACAAAATATCCCGTTGACGGCGTTCATTTCGACTACATTCGTTACGAAGGAATGAATTACTGTTTTTGCGACGGTTGCCGCGAACGGTTTGAGAAATCCATTGGAAAGAAAGTGGAAAGCTGGCCGAAGGACTGTCTGACAGGCGCTCTGAAAGATAAATGGACTCAATGGCGAGCCGACTGTATTACCAATATCGTCAGGACGACTTACCACAAAATTAAAGCCGTTCGCCCGGATTGCAAGGTTTCCGCCGCCGTGTTTATTCATTATCCTGGGATTATTAAAACTATCGGTCAGGACTGGGCCGCTTGGGCAAACGAAGGGATTGTCGATTTCCTCTGCCCGATGAACTACACGCTCAACGCATACTCCTACGGACAATTTTATAATCGTCAAAAAGAATTCGTCAAACCGGATTTCCCGCTCTATCCCGGAGTTGGCGAATGGAAGCTCACGCCGGACGGAACGATTCAACAATTGCTCAAAGCGCAGGAAAACGGCTGTCCCGGATTCATGATTTACGACCTGACGGAAGACTCAGCGGGAAGAATCTTGCCGCTGCTGAAGAAGAATTAGTAATTAAGTGGTAAGTTTTGAGTGGTAAGTGGTAAGGACTCAAGCGTCTATCCAACTTATCACTAACCACTTACCACTAACCACTTTAAACTACTACCTATTCCCAACTCCCTAACCCCTCTTTCGTGCTGTTAGAATAAGATCCCTTTTTACACTCATTTTCGTTGCCATCTTTTCGGCTGTCGCCAGCGCGAACGACGGCGTGTACGTTCTCGACAACTTCACGGCGGAGACCGTTTCGCAGTGGCGTTCGCCAAAAGATATAGAATGTAAGCTGACGGCGAAACCAGAGGGAGCTGAATGTTCCGTCTCGTTCAAAGCGCATCCGGATTTTGACCGACTTGCTTTTGACAGAAATTTCGCTCAGCCGATTGACATGAGCGAATACTCCCGATTCGAAATCGAGCTTGAAGTGGAGAACCCGGAAGCGTTTTCCTATTCTTCGCTTTACTTTCGTTCCGGGGACGGCTGGTATCGCGGCACGTCTGCCATCCCGACTCGCCGGGGCGTGATGACGTATCGGCGAGCCGAACTGGAGACGGAAGGCTCTCCCGTCGGCTTGAACAAAATCGAAGGCGTCCGCCTATCCCTGTGGCGAGGCCAGTCCGTCAACTCACGCGTTACATACTTCTCGTTCCGCTGTATTGAAGAGCCGGTTCTGTTTATTTCCGTTCCCAACAGCGAGGGCGTCGTCCCTTGGGTGGGAACGAACAACGGCAGGCTGATTCAGCCGATGCTAAAGGAACTGGGGCTTGCCGCCGACACGATCGCCTTGCCCGTCAACGCGGACGAGAGCTGGTTCAAACGGTTCGACAGCCGCGGCGCTGTCATTCTCGTTTCTGACCGTCATTTATCCAAAGACCTGAAAACCCTTATAGAAACGCAGGCGAAAAAGCGCGGCGTCCCGCTGATGATTCTCAGCGACGACCTGCGAGAGAAACCGCTGGAAAAACCGGATCTGCTGGAGTTTCTGATGAAAAGCGACAAGCTGAAAACGTCGATTCGTCAATATATGCTCAATCTGGCAACGACAGCGGCGGGAAAGACAGTTCCCAATGCGGAAAAGACCGTTGCTGAAATGACCCGGGTAGAACAGGAACAAGGGTTCCCGGAGTTCATCGAAGCCTGTCTGGAGCGTCACGATGAAGAACTGTACAAGGCGGCTGCTCCACTTCGGGATTCAAAGACGCTCCCCTTCCGCGGCTGGTGGAATCACAGCGGGTTCGGCGCCTATAAAGGCGACTGGGAACGCACGGCGGCGGAACTGGAACAAGCCGGGTTCACCGCGGTGTTCCCGAACATGGTCTGGTCGGGAGAAGCCCTTTATCCGTCTGACCTCATTCCGCCTTCTAAGGATCTGGAACAGTACGGCGACCAGCTCGACGCGTGCGTCAAGGCGTGTCACAAACACGGGATTCAGGTTCACGTCTGGAAAGTCAACTTCAATCTTCAGCATCGCGTTTCCAAAGAGTATCGGGAACAGCTGAGACAGGAAGGGCGTCTGCAAAAAGACTCCGACGGGGAAGATTACCCCTGGCTGTGCCCGTCCAACCCGAAGAACATTGATTTGGAAGTCAACTCCATGGTAGAGATTGCAACGAAGTATCCTGTCGACGGCGTTCATTTCGATTACATTCGCTATGACGGTCGGGACTTGTGTGTATGTGACGGCTGCCGCGCACGTTTTGAAGAATATCTCGGCAAAAAAGTCGAGAACTGGCCGCGCGACTGCGTTAAAGGCGAGCTGAAATCGCAATGGCTTCGCTGGCGCGCCGACTTGATTACCAACATCGTCCGAACGACGCACGAAAAGGTCAAAGCGGTTCGACCGGACTGCAAAATCTCCGCAGCCGTGTTTATTCAGTATCCCAATACAATCGAGAACATCGGTCAGGACTGGGGAGCCTGGGCGAACGAAGGGATAGTCGATTTCCTCTGCCCGATGAACTACACGCTCGACGCTCAATCCTACGGACGCTTTTACGTCCGACAGAAACAGTTCGTCAAGCCGGACTTCCCGCTCTATCCCGGCATCGGGGAATGGAAGCTCTCGCCAGACGAAACGATCTCGCAAATGCTCAAAGCAAACGAGCTTGGCTGCCCCGGACTGATGATTTTTGACCTGACAGAAGGCTCAGCGGGAAGAATATTGCCGCTGCTGAAGAAGTAATGATGTGTTACGTTTCTAGTCGTGGATTGTACCCCACAGCATAGTCGATTGATTACAAATGAAATCCCCTTTAATAACTCATATT
>JAZUMX010000408.1:0-3985 GCA_045603865.1 Thermoguttaceae bacterium | reverse complement strand
GAGAAAACCGAAAGACTTATTCTTGATATTGCGGAACAAGTTTAAAATTAGGAATGAGGAATTTCGGGGCTACGCCTTCGCATTTATAATTCGTAATGCGTAATTCGTAATGCGTAATTGGCGCTTCGCGCTCTCCGTGGGTTAAAACCTACTGCCTCTTGCCTACTGTCTTCTTCTTTTTATCTTCAGTTTCGATAACGATTCCGCCGGCGGCGTCGAAGACGACTAGCAGGTTGAGTAATCCGGCAACCGTGGTAAACAGCGTTCCGAGTTCAAAATTTTTATTGAGCGATTTACGGATTTGATGGAACGTGTAATTGTACTTTTGATTCTCTTCTGCCAAACTGTCCGCGCTGATATTTGCGTATTCCAGAGTTCCGTGGTTGTTGACCACGTATCGCGAGGAAATCGGCGGAGCCATAAGTCCGTAAAGGAACGGATCTTGACCGTTTTTAACTCGATTGGACTGAATCAAGGCGGGCAGGGCGGGCGCGCCGATGCACGCCTGACCGAGGAAATAAAATCGGTGGTCGTCAGACGTCCATTTCCAGTATACAGCGCGACCCCAGCCGACGTCTCCGCTGCTGAGAATCAGCCCGTACAGGAACAGCCCTAAAACGCAGACGCAAAAGACGATTCCTTTGCCGATGCGTCCCTGATAAAAATGCCCGGCGCCGGGCAAGACAAACGTCAAAAGAGCCGCCAAAAGCGGATTTTTCAAGTCGATTTTCGGCTGCTCAGCGCTTGGCGTTGAAGTTGTATTCGTAGTTGAAGCGTTATCGTCCATGCTATTTGATTTCAAGTGATATTATTAACGAGGAACCGACTCCGAAGCCGTCCCCTGATTGAAAACGTCAGTATTATATTATAAACTAAATCGGGAATTTACGCAAGGGGAGACGCGGGAGAGGGAAAACGGAGCAGGGGAGGAAAATACAATTCTGTCATTTTTTTGATAAAATTTTGTTCTCTGTCTTGACAGAAAAAATAAAAAAGCTAAAATACGATACATAAACCGTTGAGGCGGGAGTAAAGGCAATCAATGATTCTACAGAGAGTCCGCGCAGCTGAGATGCGGATGAAATACAGGTTGTCAAATGGGCCGCTGAGGGCGCTGTCAAATGCATCGGTTCCTGATGCAGAGTATTCAGCGACGCAAGACATGCGTTAGTTGTCGGGGATATGTTGGTATCTTGCATTGCTCGAAGCGTTTTTCGCTCCGCGCGTCAAACCGTATTTTTTAACGGGAATTTCTCTTTGGAGGGGTTCCGTAAAAATAGCGGTTGTTGAAAGAATAGATTGGCGATTTATTCAATCCATGTCAAGATACAGCAAGTATTCTGTCATGGACGTTTTTATTTTAAACGGCTCTTTTGCGCCGTTTGACAAGTCGTCATTCGTCTGGCGGGATACTGTCCTTAAATGGAATTGTTATTTTGAGAGGCGTATGATGAAAATTCTTCCGACTTTAGAAACCGTCAAACAGTACGCGCAAACCGGTCAGTACGACGTCGTCCCGGTTTACTGCGAGATTCTGTCCGACTTTTGCACGCCCATTGAGGCTTTGAGGGTTCTCAAAAACGTTTCCAATCACTGCTATTTGTTGGAGTCGGCGGCGGCAAACGAGAAATGGGGACGGTATACGTTTTTGGGGTTCGACCCGAAACTGGTAATCACGTGTTCGCATACTCAAATGCAGATCAAAGGCGCGCTCAAGCCGGGCGAGTCCGGAATCGGCGCCGGCGAGCAGATAACTGTTACAACGTCCAATCCGGAAGCGGAGATTCGCAAGGTTCTGTCCGCCTATCGAAGCCCGAAGGTGGAAGGCTTGCCGTCGTTTACCGGGGGAATGGTCGGCTATTTCGCCTATGATTATTTGTTCTATTCCGAGCCGACGGCGAAACGGGACGTGGAAGACGTCGAGAAGTTTAACGACGTCGACCTGATGCTCTTTGACAAGGTTATCGCGTTCGACAACTTCCGTCAGAAACTCATTCTGATTGTCAACATACCCTTGAACGACGTCGAAGCGGGATACGCGCAGGCGGAAAAAGAACTCAACGAGTTGGTCAATCTTCTCAAGACGGGCAAGAAATGGGAGATTCCCGAAAGCCGCGTTACCAGTCCTGTAACGGCTCTGTTTGACAAAGAGCGTTACTGCGACATGGTTCGCAAAGCACAGAGGCACATTTACGAAGGCGATATTTTCCAGATAGTTCTGTCCAACTGCCTGAGCATGGATTTTGAGGGCAGTCTGCTCAACGCGTACCGGTACCTAAGAACGATCAACCCGTCGCCGTACATGTTTTATCTGTCGGGCACCGACGTTGAAATTGCAGGGGCGTCCCCGGAAACGCTGGTCAAACTGCAGGACGGCGTTCTGTACACGTTCCCCCTGGCGGGAACGCGTCCGCGCGGGAAAACGGACGAGGAAGACAAGCTGCTGGAAGAGCAGCTTCTTGCCGACGAAAAAGAGCTGGCGGAACACAACATGCTGGTCGATCTCGGGCGCAACGACTTGGGCAAGATCAGCAAGTTCGGCACGGTGGAAGTCGAAAAGCTGCATTCCATCGAGCGGTACTCGCACGTCATGCACATCGGGTCTACCGTCCGGGGCGAGATCCAGGAAAAATACGACGCTCTGGACGCTGTCGGCGCGGTCTTGCCGGCGGGTACGCTTTCCGGAGCGCCGAAGATTCGCGCCTGTCAGCTTATCGGCGAACTTGAGCAGAGCAAACGCGGCATCTACGGAGGCGCAATCGGATACATCGACTTTACCGGATCCATGGACGTTTGCATTTCGATTCGAATCGCGTATAAGAAGAACGGCAAGGCGTTTGTTCGCAGCGGAGCTGGCATTGTCGCCGACTCCGTCCCGGAAAAAGAATATCAGGAATGCGTCAATAAAGCCGCGGCGATCGTTGACGCGTTGAATAATTGTAATTTATAGGGAGCAGAGAAGATTGGAAGGCGGTAACGGAGTGAGTGAAACGAACGAAGTTACGCTTCCATCGAAGCTTGTTCGCCTAACGGCGAAAGCGTAATTCCGCTCCCGATGGTCGCTCCATTACCGCCTTCCATTAATCGCAACTTAACATGATACTACTCATCGACAACTACGACAGTTTTTCCTATAACCTGTATCAGTATATTGGAGAACTCACCCCGGACATCCGCGTCATTCGCAACGACGAAATGACGGTTGAGGAAATTCGGGCGCTGAATCCGGAACGAATTGTGATTTCTCCCGGTCCCGGGCGACCGGAGAACGCAGGGATAATTTGTCAGCTGACGCAGACCGTGTCACAGACAATTCCGACATTGGGCGTTTGTCTGGGACATCAGGCGATCTGCATGTCTTACGGCGGGGTGGTAACGTACGCTCCGCGGCTGATGCACGGAAAGCAGTCCGTTGTAACGCTCGACAGGAACTGCCCTCTGTTCAAAGACGTTGACGAGCAGACGCCGGTCGCCCGATACCATTCTCTTGCCGTGGACGTCAAAACCGTTCCAGCGTGTTTGAAAATAACGGCAACGGCGAACGACGATGGGTCTGTCATGGCGGTTCAACACGTTCAATACCCGATTTTTGGCGTTCAGTTTCATCCGGAATCCATTTTGACTCCCTTTGGAAAAAAGATGCTGAAGAATTTCCTTCATTTCAAACCGAACCATGATTAAAGAAGCACTGATTAAAATCGTCAATAAAGAAGATTTAACGTACGACGAAGCCTTTGCCGTCATGACGGAAATCATGACCGGTCAGACGTCGGCAACGCAAAACGCCGCGTTTTTGGCGGCGTTGACAACCAAAAGCTCCAAAGCGGAAACGATCAGCGAGATCGTCGGCTGTGCCGCCGCCATGCGCGCTCAGGCGATTAGCGTTCCAAACGAACTCGATTTGATTGACATTGTCGGCACGGGGGGAGACGGGTCAAACAGCTTTAACATTTCCACAACCGCAGCGTTGATTTGTACTGCTGGC